>NZ_JAPHOT010000001.1:1617500-1917500 GCF_026191115.1 Legionella sp. PATHC035
AGAAGTAAAGGAAAACATCCCACAGCAGACGAATCATGAAGATAAAGATTGGGCCAATATTATCCCTCATCTGAAACTTACTGGTTTGGCACTCAATGCGGCAGAAAATGCGGAATTAATTGCAAAAGATGGGCGAGAAATCACATTACGTGTGGCCAAAGGACATCAGTCCTTATTTACTCCAACGGTGTTCTCACGCCTTGAAGCAGCTCTAGGTCAATATTACCAGAATCCAATAAAAATTATTTTAAACAGTGATGAATCGGTGCAAGCCTCTCCTGCTCAGCAGAAAGAGCAAGCAGCGCAACAAAAACAGCACCAAGCAGAAGTAGCATTGAACAATGATCCAATGTTCCAGCAACTTCAGCAAGAATTTTCAGCGGAACTGGTCAAAAATTCTATTGTCCCGCTTAAAGATGACTTATAATAGATTGAATTTTTAAACCTAAACATATGAGGCCTTAATAATGGATATGAATCAAAATCTTGGCAACCTGATGAAAGAAGCGCAAAAAATGCAGCAACGTATGCAAGAGGCGCAACAACAACTAAGTCAATTAGTTGTCACTGGTGAAGCAGGTGGTGGGATGGTCGTTATTAAAATGAACGGCCGACATGATGCTACTGAAGTTAAAATCAAACCGACAATGATGGAAGAAGATGTAGAAATGTTGGAAGATCTAGTTGCTGCCGCGATTAACGATGCGGTACGCAAAATTGAAAAAGCGTCTAAAGAAAAAATCAGTCAATTGACCGCTGGTCTAAACATTCCAACTGACTTAATGGGCGGCGATAAGGAATAGTCCTAACGATGGATATGCTAAACCGTCTGGTAGAAGCGTTACGCTGTCTGCCAGGCGTAGGTCCAAAATCAGCACAGCGTATGGTGTTTCATTTACTCCAGCATCAAAGACAGAGAGGGTTACACCTTGCCTCATGTCTAGAGGAAGCGATGAACAACATTCATCATTGTGAACGCTGTGCCAATTATACAGAGCAAAAAGTTTGTACTCTCTGCCAAAATCCAAATCGGGACTCCTCCTTACTTTGTGTCGTAGAAAGCCCAGCTGATGTATCTGCTATAGAACAAAGCAACGCGTTTCAAGGGAAGTACTTCGTTCTCATGGGAAAAATATCCCCACTCGATGGATTAGGCCCAGAAGACATTGGATTACCCCGACTGAAAAACCTTATCATCCAAGAACAAGTTAAAGAAGTGATATTGGCGTTAAGCCCCAGCATAGAAGGACAAACGACCATTCATTTTATTCACCAGCTTTTGCATAATCTGCCAATCAATATTACTCAATTGGCGCATGGCATCCCTTCTGGTGGAGAATTAGAGTTTTTAGATGGTAACACCATAGGAAACGCCCTTCGCAACAGAGCAATAATTCATGTTTAAAACAGTATTTCGCAGTAAATATCTTCTTATCCTCATGCTTCTCATATCAGGGTTAGCAAATGCGTCTTTTTATAAAAATTTATGGCCAACATGGGAAGTAAATAACCCTTTATCAAAAGAAGTAATTTCTCATAAACTGTGGCAGGATTTTCTAAATCGACGTATTGTTACCAATGAAGAAAATATCAATCTGGTTGATTATGCCCACATGACTCAAACAGACTTAAATTTACTTAAAGACTACTTAAAGAGCATGTCTGAAGTAAATATTGATAATTACAACCGGGATGAACAATTGGCGTATTGGATTAATGTTTACAATGCGCTTACGGTGCAAATTATATCTAATTATTATCCAGTTACTTCAATCCAAGAAATAAATATTTCGCCAGGATTATTCAGTATAGGCCCCTGGGGGGCTAATCTAATCACAGTAAAAGACACTTCTTTAACTTTAGATGACATTAATAACCGCATCATCAGAGCGATTTGGAATGATCCTCGCACTCATTATGCCTTGAGTAATGGCACTATTGGCGCACCTAATCTAAGTAGAAAAATCTATCAAGGTAAAATGCTTGAAGAACAACTAAATCAAGCTGCCTCAAATTACATTAACTCACTGAGAGGAGTAAATGTTATTGAAGGAAAACTAATCATCTCTAAATTATACGATTGGTATGAAGAGGATTTTGGTGGAAACAAAAAAGATGTCATTTTTCATTTATTACAATTTGCTAAAGAACCTTTACTGAGCCAACTCAAACACATAAACACCATTGACAGTTACATTTATAATTGGCATTTAAACAGCCCTTCTCATGATCAGGAATAGAGGGCTGTTGCAATACTCACGCCATCTTGAGCACCAAAGTGCTTTCCCCCCCGAACATTAGGCTGCGGAGTAATAATTACTCGTTGTAGTTGTTATCGTTGAAGTTCTATACGCTAAAATCACATTATTTTGGCCAATCCTACCCTTGGCAACTCGCTCTAAAAATCGCAATAAAAATTACTTTAAACTATGAAAAACAAGAGTATACTCGCCTATTTATCATGAGGAGGTGAGAAAAATGAATCTTGGTGGATTTTCATGGAAAAGATTGGTTGGCATCTCGGCCCTTAAAGCTAAAATTTCACGAAAAATTGGTATTCCATTGACTCAATCGGGTAGGGAAAGAAAACTAGGGGCTTTAATCATTAAATTTTTGCGTTCATTCCTTTTAGAAGATAAGAAAAAGAATAATAAGGCGAATTAATCTTCTAGACCGGTGAAGCCCTCTCAAGATTGAAATCATATGATGTAGCCTTTGAACACTGATACACAGTACATGAAGTCATCGAGTATCCGCGTGCATAAAGCCCTCATTTTGCTAAAAGATGTGTGTTGCCAACAGGTTTCAATCAATCAGAACATTCAATAGATTGAAATAATTGTTCAATTACATTGTCTGGAATGACTTTAAGTTGTTGATAAATACTTAGCACTCGAAACACTGCATTGCGATTAGACTCACTGACATCGATGTTTGGATTAGCTAAATCATACCTGTAAGGTGCAGCAAGCAAATTTCTATTTTTTAATTCGATTCGTAATGCTTCCAGAACACAGCTTAAAGCATCAAATACGTTCAGCACCGTAATTCTTTCTTCTGTATTTAGAATGGGTAACCAGTCAAAAGTACTACCTTGTACGAATTTATAGAAAGTATTAAGTAAACAACGCGTATCCTCATTAGCAAAGTAACCGTATAAGTCCAAACATTCTGCAGAAGAACGTTGATGGTACAAAATCACCATTTTTTCTCGAAAAATAACTGAACGTTGTTCGTGTTCGATAACTTCGGATAATAAACTTTGCTGGAGCATCATCACGGCATCGATTAAACGATTTGGATTAAATGAGAATTTATAAGCCCGCATCAGATTATATAACCAATCACCAGCCTCAGGTTTTTCCTGACTCAGACTCACATTTATTCTAAGTTTTTTAACTGCCGCTTGTATTAGTTGTCTGTGCTCTTCATGGATCTCGATGAAGATGCCTTGTGGGGGTTCTTCGTTATGTAAGAAATAATCAACTGCCGGAGTTAAATCATTTTTTAAGGCAACTCGATATAATTGTTGTTGTATTAATTCAATGTAATGATGCAATACCCCTAAACGCATTTGTACTGAAATGAGCTTTTCCGGATGTATTACCTCAGTAAATAATTTGTCCGGATGGAACTTGTAGAAGAAAATGGCATTAACTAAAGCAGCAAACTGTGGATTAGAAAAATAGTCCAATACCACGTGTAGTTGCTCAACACTCCATTGATGAAGTAGAGCAGCCCATGTAACCGGCACCTCATTATTTTTATTCAAAAAATCAACCAATCCTTCCATCCACAAATTAAATTGTCGCTTCGAAAATAATTGATGTACTTCTTGCGACTGAGGATGGATTTGTTTCCGGTCCTGTTCAGCGACAAACCAATTTGAAAATGGAGCACTTTTATGATTCATCCTCTCTCCTTGAGCGATGTCTTGAGTTAATGTATTTTCTTAGCTGGGGAAAATGTGATGCTCTATTCCTCTCAGGAAACATTTTTGACCCGACTAGCAGCCACATAGAAAATCGATAGGCTTTCAGCTACTTTTTCTAGGATAATATCGAAAATAATTGCAAGTCTATATTAATCTTGACAAAATTATGACGAATAGTGCTTACAAAAATCGGGAATAAATTAATGCCGCAACCCAGTTATCTATTATTTATTGATAACGATCCTGTGAGTGAGGATCTCAAAAAATACTTTGCTCAATTTAATATTAATATCGTGCAGCAAAACCAATTAACTCCCATTCAAAACGGGTTAGGGAAAGTTGTTGCTATTTTGATTAGCTGGTCTATTCTAAAAAATAGCCCTCAGGCGATTCATCAATTTTATATAGATTATCCAGTACCTTTATTGATTATCAATGATACCCCAGATGAAGAAGCCTGCATCAAAGTACTCGAAGCCGGGGCAGATGATTTTATTGTAAAGCCACTATTACCAAGAGAACTTCATGCGCGCGTTAGTGCAATTAATCGACGGGTGTTACGCGCACAACAACAATCTGATCATGAAAAAGAGGTTCTTGTTTTTGCCAATTGGCGGCTTTATCCTGCATCCAGGCAAGTGTTTAGTAATGCTAATGAAGAATTGTCATTAAGCGCTGGGGAATATGATTTGCTACTTACTTTTGTGCAACAACCCCAACGCATTTTGGATCGTGAGCTCCTGCTGCAGATCACGAAAAACAGTGATTTAAATCCTTTTGATCGCAGAATTGATGTACAAATAAGCAGGCTTCGCCAAAAGATAGAAGTTGATGCCAAAAAACCCGCCTTAATCAAGACCATTCGCAATGGAGGGTATATGTTCACAGCACAGGTAGTGACCCTAAAACAAAGTGATGAAATATAGCAGCTTAACACATTCACCGAATTACTTTTAAATATATTGTATATATTTTATACTTAATATACACGGATTGTGAGGTGCTGCAATGGAGAGTACAAAAGAACCCATTGATTATAAATCTATTTTTGAGTCTGCTCCTGGACTTTATCTTGTTCTGGATAAAGAGTTTACGATTATTGCTGCCAGCAATAATTATCTGCAAGCCACCATGGTAACTAGAGAACAAATTATTGGGAAAAATATATTTGAAGTGTTTCCCGATAATCCAGAAGACCCTCAGGCAACTGGAGTAAGTAATTTAAACGATTCATTGACTAGAGTGTTAATAAATAAAACTCACGACACCATGGCAATCCAAAAATACGATATTCGTCGCCCTAGCGAACAAGGTGGAGGATATGAAGAACGTTATTGGAGTCCGATAAATCTACCCGTTTTCGATAATCATAAAAAAATTAAATATATTATTCATCGAGTCGAAGACGTCACAGAATACATTCAACTAAAAAAAACGCGCTATGATCAACTAAAAGCAATGGAGGCGTTGCGTACCCGTGCCGGGGAGATGGAGATTGAAATTTATCAACGAGCGCAAGAAATTCAAGTCATTAACAAAAAATTACAAATTGCCAATTACAATTTAGCATCGCTTGATCAACTAAAAACGCAATTTTTTGCGAATATCAGCCATGAATTACGTACCCCACTCATGTTAATTTTGGGCCCTATAGATAGTTTGTTACGAGATAAATCTTTAGCGCCATCACAAGTCAAAAGAATTCAATTAATGAGAGAGAACGCACTTCTTTTATTAAAACATGTCAATGATTTATTAGATATTGCAAAATTTGATTCAGGTAGATTACAAATTAATTATTACAACATTGATTTTGTCCACCTTGTTAAAAGGATTCTCTCTCTATTTGAGGCAGATATTGAAGCAAAAAGGTTACACCTTTCTTATTCTTTCCCCCCCAAATTATGCATTCAAATCGATTATGAAAAGATTGAGCGTGTGATCATCAACTTGCTCTCCAATGCGATAAAATTTAGTCCGTTTCAAGGAACGATTAATCTGAAGCTCGATAAAAAAAATACGTATGCGGAGTTTTCTATTGAAGATAATGGCCCAGGAATTCCCTCAGAGTATAGAGAAGCGATTTTTGAACGTTTCTTTCAAATGGAGGAAAGCATGGGGCATTCAGAAGGCACTGGCTTAGGGTTAGCAATTGTAAAAGATTTTATCGAATTGCATCAGGGCAAAATTAAAGTGCAGCAATCAAAATTAGGTGGTGCGCTTTTTATCATGCAAATCCCGACAAATGCTCCAGCAGATCAATTGGTGCATAGTGAACAACCCATGCACAAAACCATTGAAATCCCTCGCATTGTGAGCCAGAGCAAAATAGTGACCAAGCAGCTCAATAGAGAAAATCATGCCAATCTACCTCTTGTTTTAGTGGTAGAAGATAATTTGACCATGAATGAATTTTTGTGTGAACTGTTAAGCAAAGAATATCGTATCGCCAGTGCGCGTGATGGTCAAGAAGGGTTGGATAAGGCGATTAATTTACATCCTCAAATAATCATTACTGATATCATGATGCCCAATATGAACGGAATAGAAATGGTCCATGCAATAAGACAGTATTCGCCCCTCCTGTCTACCCCTATTATGATTGTCACTGCGAAAGCAGACGAGGAACTTTGTGTGCGCATGCTTCAAGAGGGAGCTCAAGATTATATGATTAAACCCTTCTCTACCGAAGAATTTAAAGCAAGAATTGCCAATTTGATTTTAGTCAAACATGCAGAAGATGAATTAGAGCGTTTTGTTTACTTAGCCGCCCATGATTTAAAATCACCCTTACCGGCAATCGAACATTTAGTTTCTTGGATTGAAGAAGATGTAGGTAATCAATTAACTTCCCAATCCCGAAAATATCTAACCTTCTTAAGAAAGCGTGCTTATCGCATGTCTAATTTATTAGATGGGCTATTAAAATACGCACAAGCCGGAACCATGCACTCAAAAGTTGAAAAAATTAATTTTCCCGAATTAGTCAACTCTGTCGCCCATCAAGTAGAAGCGGCAAATGACTTTAATATTTGTTGTGAGCGCTGTGAATTTACGGTCGAGGCAGAAAAAAAGCTATTACAAGAAGTAATTTATGAACTAATTGACAATGGAGTAAAACACCACCATCTTCAAAAAGGGCACATTCAAGTCGGTGTTGTTGAAAAGAATGATTATTATGAGTTTTTTGTAGCCGATGATGGACCTGGTATCGAGCTCGCATATCAAGATCGAATTTTCCAACTTTTTCAAACCCTGCAACCACGTGATGTATTAGAAAGCTGTGGCGTTGGGCTCAGCATTGCCAAGAAAATTGTTGAAGCTCAAGGGGGGCGGATTGGGGTCAAATCAGATAAAAATCAGGGAGCAATATTTCATTTTACTTGGCCAAAAAAAATAGGAGGTGCAGCGTGACTCATAGAAAGACAATCCCTGTTATCTTAGTGGTTGATGATGATGAAATTGATCGCATCTATGTAGAAAGAGAGCTTGGCAAATTAAATATGCCTCTTACACTGCAAATAGCACGAAATGGGATTGAAGCCTTAGATATCTTGATGAAGGATGATACTGAGACCCCAGTATTGCCTACGATCATTGTTTTAGATTTAATGATGCCTAAAATGAATGGCTTAGAATTTTTGCAATCTTTTCGCACCCATTCAAAATTTAAAAGTATACGAATTTTTGTTCTTACTACTTCAAATAACAACAAAGATAAGATCGCGACTGAAGATTTTAATATTGATGGATATTTTATTAAGGATACACAATTCAACGATTTTCTTAATCAGTGTAAAAATGTATTGGAACAATTAGGAAAATAAATGCCCCTCCTTTGAAAGAGACTATTATTTGCGCTTTTTACTCATTTTAAATACTTTGACACTTTTAATCGTATTATCGCCTACTTTTAATATTTCCATACGATAGTTTTCTATAGCCAGACATGAATCAGGTGGGGGAATATATCCAAGATGTTCTACGATTAAACCACTTAAGGTTTTAGGGCCTATCAGCGGTAAGTGCCATCCCATTAAACGATTTAAATGACGTAATGTAAGACCGGCATCGACAATAACTGAGCCATCACTTTGGGGAGTAATCCCGCGACTTAATGCAGCGACATCGGTGGTAAACTCGCCTACGATCTCTTCAAGTATATCCTCCATAGTGACGAGGCCCTGAATATTTCCATATTCATCGACGACAAAAGAACTCCGTCTTTTCATTTTCCTGAAATTTAAAATCTGAATGTTGAGAGGGGTTGCTTCAGGAATATAGTAGGGTTTATCAGCAGCAGCCAATAGACTATCAAGGTCCAACTCATTCTCAATAGCTAGATTCAGTACATCACGCACGTGAATCATGCCGACCAAATCATCTATCGAATCTCGGTATAAAGGCAAGCGGGTATGCTTTGCTGTTTCTAATTGATAGAGAATTTCCGACCAAGGCTCCTCTATGTCAATGCCAACGATATCTGATTTAGGAATCATAATATCTTCGACTGTTGCTTGTTCCAGATCCAATAGGCTAATTAACATACTTTTGTGCTCCACCGGGAGCAAACCTCCCGCTTCAAGCACCACGGAACGTAATTCTTCGCCCGTCAATGATTCTTTTTGTATTTTATGAATTGAGACTCGAAATAAACGTAAGACACCGTTGGACATAAAGCTGGTTATAAATACCAGCGGGGCAAGAATCAATTGTAAAATTTGCAAGGGTAACGAAGTGGCAAATGCAACTTTCTGGGGATAAATTGCGGCAAATGTTTTGGGTATCATTTCTGCAAATACTAAAATCACCAGGGTCAAAAAGGCGGTGGCTATAGCAATACCCGCATCACCATAAATATGTTGGCCAATCAATGTTGCTATTGTTGAGGCAAGAATATTAGCCAAGGTATTACCGATTAACACCACACTCAATAATCGGTCGGGTCGAGAGAGTATTTGATTCACTCTTGTTGCCTGTTTGTTTTCTTTCTTGACCAAATGCTTTAACTTATAGCGGTTTATCGACATCATACCGATTTCAGTGCCTGAAAAAAAAGCAGCCAAAAAAATTAAAAAAAGCAGTATGATGAACAGTGTAGAAAGATGGTATGTCACCGATTTTCCTTAAGCTTTTATCACCCGAAATAAAGTACCATATGGTTTCAAAGAAAGCGAGATAGAGAAAGCACAAGAGTTATGTAACAACCAGTTGCTCTTTGAACGCGTTAAAAAATTTTTTACTCCAGTGCGGACTGCACTCTATGCTCGACACCTGTGTCAAAAAATTTTTGCACCTATTCCTCAAAATTAGACTCATGATTTTTAGTTCACGATGAGATTGTCATTTCAGGGTAAGTTAGGATCCATCTCTTACTGGACAACAAAGCCAATTCAGAGATGGATTCCTGCCTACGCCGGAATGACACTATCTAGAGATGTTTCGTTAAAAGGATAACAAGTACCTATTTTTTCTCTTTATCATCAAAACGCGCCACACTAGCCATAATTTCTTCGTAAGCGGCTTCAGGACCAACCCAACCATTTAGCTTAACCCATTTTCCCTCTTCTAAGTCCTTATAATGGCTGAAAAAGTGCTCTAGGGAGTTTAATAAATGTTGTGGAATGTCCTCATGGGTTTTGACTGCTTCATAAATTTTAGTAAGTTTGTTGGTAGGAACAGCTAAAATTTTAGCGTCCACACCCGACTCATCAGTCATTTTTAACATTCCAACAGGTCGACATGGAATTACTGAGCCACCAACTAGAGGCACTGGAGTGACAACGAGTACATCAACAGGATCTCCATCTTCCGATAAAGTATTAGGGACATAGCCATAATTGACTGGATAGAACATTGGTGTTGATAAAAAGCGGTCAACAAATAACACCCCAGACTCTTTGTTCACTTCATATTTTACAGGTTCACTGTGCATAGGGATTTCAATAATTACATTAATTTCTTTTGGCAAATCACGACCACTGCTAATCTTCATTAAACTCATTTATTCATCTCCCCTCTCGTCGAAGTAAAAATAACTCAGCGTTCATTTAGCTTGAAATAAAAGCATAAAAAAAGTCTTATCAGCTCACTCACTATAAAAGCAAATCTTGTCATACAAAGCGATTTTCATTTTAAAAATGATCATTGCCCCAATCTAGAATGACGCTATAAAGCGGCTATTATGCGAAAAAACACACTAAAAGGCAAAGAGAAGCTGTCGCATTATAAGTAATGCAATGTATAATAGCTCTTTTGATTCAAATGAGATTGCCTATGAATTGCTTGTTTTGCAAAATTGCACAAGGTGCAATCCCTGCATCAGTAGTTTTTGAAGATGATGAGATAATGGCTTTTCACGATCTCAACCCGCAAGCTCCTAAACATCTGCTGATTATTCCAAAGCAACATATTGCTACACTGAATGAAGCCAGCGATGCGAACCAGGCCCTGTTGGGAAAAATGATTTTAGGGGCAAAAAAAATTGCTCAAACTGAAGGAATAAGTGACGCAGGATATCGATTAGTTTTCAATATTAATCCCGACGGTGGCCAAACAGTATATCATATTCATTTACATTTACTGGGCGGACGTCAGATGACTTGGCCCCCAGGCTAGGAAATAACTATGGAAAAACTATATAAAGAACTGCTAACACAGATAGGTGAAGACATAACTCGTCAAGGATTGGTTGACACGCCTGCACGTGCAGCCAATGCCATCCGTTATTTGACTAAAGGCTATAACGAAAATTTAGATGACATCATCAATGAGGCACTTTTTGATTCGGACATGAACGAAATGGTAATCGTGAAGGATATAGAAATGTATTCAATGTGCGAACACCATTTACTCCCATTCCTTGGGAAATGTCATGTAGGATACATTCCTAATGGAAAAGTAATCGGGTTATCAAAAATGGCACGTATCGTTGATTACTACGCTCGACGCTTGCAAATTCAGGAGCGTTTAACCACGGAAATAGCAAAATGCCTGGAATCCATTACTGGTGCACGTGGTGTGGCTGTTGTGATTGAAGCAAAGCATCTATGCATGATGATGCGGGGGGTTGAAAAGCAAAACTCCGTAATGACCACTTCAGTTATGCTAGGTGAAATGCGTACTAACCCAACAAGTCGTGCTGAATTCTTAACTTTGACCCAAGGCAAGTAATCCTGCTTTAATTTCATCTCGATCATTATTCCAGCGGTAAGCATTCACGGAAGATGCTCTACCCTGAAGATAGGATGTGATCATGATGATAAAATATGCTGCTATAAGCATGAGCGCGTGAGTCGAAAACGTCTCAAAATAATCTGAACTGTCTAAGTAGTGGATTTAAATATTGGCCTGCGATTGGATTTGATGCGGCATATCTCTTAACAGCACCATACGCTCTTCTATGAAACTAAGCTCTCCAACACCAACAGGTCAGAGAGCTTATCAAGCAAGGTTTACTCTTCTTCGCCTACACGATCACTTACACTGGGCGCGTCTTGATGAACTTCCTCAAGAGGCTCCGCTGCAGCGGGTGTAACTGGAGCGTCAGTTGCGCCTTCTGCTTGGGGCTTATCTTTCCACTCCAGCTTCACACGACCTTGTTTATCGATGCCAGCAACAAAGACCTCTATCTCTTGGCCTTCATGCAATACAGATTCAACTTTTTGAGATCGATCACTGCAGATCTGAGAAATATGGAGTAAACCGTCCTTTCCAGGTAAAAGATTAATAAAAGCACCAAAATCAACAATCTTACTTACCTTGCCCTGATAAGTTTGACCAACCTCAATTTCGGCAATTAATGCTTTAATTTGCTTTTGTGCTTCTTCCAATGCATTCATGTCTGGAGAAAACAATTGAACTACACCTGTATCATCGATATCTATAGAAACACCTGTGCTATCAATCAATCCTTTAATCGTTGCTCCGCCTTTACCAATAATAGTTCGAATCTTGTCTTCAGCAACTTTCATGGTAGTAATTCGAGGTGCATGTTGAGACAATTCGTCTCTATGCTCAGATAATGCATTATTCATGACACCTAGAATGTGCAGGCGGCCGGCTAAAGCTTGATCCAGGGCTTGCTCCATAATTTCACTGGTTATCCCGTGGATTTTAATGTCCATTTGTAATGCGGTAATTCCCTGTTCTGTTCCAGCAACTTTGAAATCCATATCACCTAAATGGTCTTCATCACCTAATATATCCGTTAATACAGCGTACCGGTCACCCTCTTTAATCAAACCCATTGCTACCCCAGCAACAGGGGCTTTCAATGGAACGCCTGCATCCATCAATGCAAGGCTGGTACCACACACTGTAGCCATTGAGCTGGAACCGTTAGATTCAGTGATTTCAGAGACCACTCTTAATACATAAGGAAATTCGTTTGCCTCTGGTAATACCGCCATAATCGCACGTTTGGCCAGGCGACCATGTCCAATTTCTCTACGTTTGGGGCTGCCAACCATACCCGTCTCACCTACGGAATAGGGAGGGAAATTGTAATGCAGCATAAAGCGATCTTTTGTCTCTCCGATAATATTATCGAGCATTTGTGCATCACGTTCATTTCCTAAAGTCGCAACAACAATCGCTTGTGTTTCACCGCGAGTAAATAAAACAGAGCCATGTGTTCTTTCCAGAAGTTTTGTACGAATCGCAATAGGACGAACTGTCTTATGATCACGTCCATCAATTCGTGGCTCACCATCAAGGATTCGATTGCGCACAGTCGCACGTTCGATTTCAACAAACATAGAACCAATAACATCTGCCTTTAACTCATCATTTTCAGCTTGCAAGGCTGCGATTGTTTGCTCTTTTAATTCACCCAAACGTTGGTAGCGCTCTTGTTTGTCTCTAATCAAGTATGCTGCCTCAACCTCATGCTTAACCATATCAGCAACTCGTTGTTGCAAATGACTATCCACTTCTGGAGGGGTCCATTCCCAACGAGGCTTACCACCTTGCGCTGCGAGTTCTTCGATTGCCTTGATGACATTTTTCATCATTTCATGACCGAACATAATCGCGCCACGCATAATGTCTTCGCTTAATTCTTTTGCTTCTGACTCTACCATCAAAATAGCATCTTTAGTTCCGGCAACAACTAGATCCAGTCTTGATTGCTCTAAGTCTTTGCGGCTCGGATTAAGCAGGTAAATACCATCCTTATAACCAACCCGTGCAGCGCCAATTGGCCCGTTAAAAGGGACGCCAGAGAGGGCTAACGCTGCAGAAGAGGCAACCATTGCCAGAATATCTGCGGAAACTTCAGGATTTAAAGAAAGAACTGTCGCGATAACTTGGACTTCGTTACAAAAACCATCTGGAAATAAAGGTCGAATGGGGCGATCGATCAAGCGTGAAATCAATGTTTCATTATCAGATGGTCTACCTTCACGTTTGTTAAATCCGCCGGGGATTTTACCCACTGCATAAAATTTTTCTTGATAGTTTACAGTCAGAGGGAAAAAATCATTTCCTTCGGCACCTTCTTTTTTTCCAACTACCGTAGCTAATACTTGGGTGCCATTCATACTGGCTAATACTGCTCCATCAGCTTGTCGCGCAATTTCACCAGTTTCCAATATAAGAGTGTGGTCACCAAATGCAATTTCTTTTGTAAACTTAGCCACGTAATCTTCCTCATTAAGTAATTATAACGAAAAAAAGGCGCAGAAAATTGCGCCTTTATTTAAAGTATTTTTTATAAAGTACATTTCTAAAGAAATGTGTTTGCTCATCAATCAATAAGAATCTCTCAGTTCCAGACTTTGGATTAATGTTTGATAGCGAGCTTCATCGTTGCGCTTTAAATATTTTAACAACTTGCGACGCTTATTAACCAGTTCTTGTAGTCCACGACGAGAATGGAAATCTTTTTTGTGCTCTTTAAAATGGTCAGTTAAATATTTAATGCGGCTTGTAATGATAGAAACCTGAACTTCAGGCGAACCAGTATCTTTATCGGAACGCTTGTATTCTTTAACGATTGCTGCTTTATCCGCGCTGCTTAGCGACATTATACACTCCCGGAACTACTAAGTATTCATTTAAAGGCGAACATTCTACCAAGGCATGTCCAACGAAACAAGTACTGAAAATTATTTTTGTGCAAAAAATTTCATATTTCGCTGTGATTGTTTCTTTGATCACATGATAACCGCTAAAAAGAAAGCAATCGTTTCGCTTTAATATCACCTTGTGTAGTGCGTTCACCTAACCCAATAAATTGCGCACTCTCATTATAAAGACGTACACAATCAGCTACTCCAACATCAATTTTATTTATTACTGTTCTGCCTTGACGGATAGTAATTACCTCGTCATCCAAAAGAGTGACTTGCTCTAAATGATTCACTGCTCTATCCATAGGAATTAAGCAATCCATTCTTTCGGACACAGACATTGCCTCTAATGCATCAAGCGAATACATGGGCATATTATCTAAACCTGATGTATAAACTCGATGCAAGCGAGTCACATGAGCTCCTACACCTAAAACGTCACCTATATCCTCAACTAAGTTACGAATATAAGTTCCTTTACTACAAGTCACTGTTAAGGAGAAATGAATTCCATCAAAAGCAGTAAGCTGTAAATTACTAATCAGGATCTCTCGTGCTTTCCTCTCAATATTAATCCCTTCTCGAGCCAACCGATAAAGAGGCGTCCCGTTGTGTTTTAAAGCGGAAAACATCGAAGGAACCTGCTTTATATGTCCAGTATGTTGCTCCAATACTTCCAATAATTGCCCTTCAGAAATAGTAAATCCATCCACACGCGCAGTGACTTCTCCTGTAGCATCAGCAGTATTCGTTTTAATACCCAGCAGACCCGTAGTTTCGTAGCATTTATCTGCATCAAGTAAAAACTGACATACTTTCGTCGCTTCACCGAAGCAAAGTGGTAACATACCAGTAGCTAATGGATCTAAACTTCCCGTATGTCCCGCTTTTTGTGCCCCTAGCAGCCTTTTTGCTTTCTGTAAGGCTGTATTAGAGGACATTCCTTCCGGTTTGTTCAGCAATAAAATTCCATCTATTGCTAACGATTTATTCGCTTTCATTATCTTCTGAAGTTGGAGGATTTGCTTCATCAATGAGTCGACTTAAACGTTGCCCGTACTCTATTGATTCATCATATACAAAATGCAATTGTGGGACTGTGCGTAATGTAATACTTCGTGCTAAAGCGCTACGCAAATAACTGGCAGCAGCATTTAAAATTGCTGTAACCGTTTTTTTATCATCATTAAGCACGGTAAAATATACTTTGGCATGCCCTAAATCAGCAGCCACTTTGACTGCCGATATAGTCACAAATCCGGTTAAGCGCGGATCTTTTACTTCCATAGGTATTATCTGAGCTAGCTTACGCTGAATCATCTCAGCGACACGATCTGTACGTTTAAAATTATGACCCATCTTTATAAATCACGCTTAATTTCTACTGTTTCATAGACTTCTATTAGATCGCCTGGTTTTACATCATTGTAATTTTTGACGCCAATACCACATTCGAATCCTTGACGGACTTCAACCACATCATCTTTAAATCTTCTCAAAGATTCCAAAGTGCCCTCATAGATGACCACGTTAGCACGTAGTACACGAATAGGATTGTTGCGCTTAATAACGCCCTCAACGACCATACAACCTGCAATTGCACCAATTTTTGGTGATTTAAACACATCACGAACTTCGGCAATACCAATAATTTCTTCTTTAAATTGTGGCGCAAGCATGCCTGTTAACGCACCCTTGATTTGATCAACGATATCGTAAATAACGCTATAATAATGTAGAGATACTGATTCATGCTCAGCCAATTTCTTCGCGCTGCTATCGGCTCTGACATTAAAACCAACCAGAATCGCATTAGAGGCTATAGCCAAATGCACATCCGATTCAGTGATACCACCTACACCACTTGAAATAACTTCAACTTTTACTTCATCAGTAGATAATTTCACTAAAGCATCTGAAATTGCTTCCAGGGAACCTTGAACATCCGCTTTGAGAACTACATTTAGAACCTTAGATTCTCCGGCAGCCATATTTTCCATGATGCCTTCAATTGTTGATTTTTGGCGTCTGGCAAGTTTTACATCACGGAATTTACCTTGGCGGAATAAAGCCACTTCTCTTGCTTTTTTCTCGTCGGGAACAACAACCGCTTCATCTCCCGCATGAGGAATTGCTGATAAACCAAGAACTTCCACTGGAATTGATGGACCTGCATCATCAACCATATCGCCATTATCACCGACGAGAGCCCGGACTCGACCATACTGAAAACCAGCAAGCAAAATATCCCCTTTGTGTAAGGTTCCACTTTGTACCAGCACTGTTGCTACGGGTCCTCTACCTTTATCCAAGCGTGATTCAATCACTACGCCTTTAGCGGCTCCATCAGTAACCGCAGTCAGCTCTAAAACTTCAGATTGCAATAATATTGCATCAAGTAACTCATCAATACCCATACCTGATTTGGCTGAGATATTGATAAACATCGTATCACCACCCCATGCCTCTGGTATTACTTCATGCACAGATAATTCATTCATGACACGGTCAGGATCAGCATCTGGTTTATCCATTTTATTGATGGCAACGATGATGGGTACCTTGGCCGCTTTCGCATGTTGAATCGCTTCTATTGTCTGTGGCTTAACGCCATCATCGGCAGCTACGATCAATATAACGATATCGGTAACCTTTGCTCCTCGAGCCCTCATTGCTGTAAAGGCAGCATGACCTGGGGTATCTAAGAAAGTAATATCCCCTTTAGGTGTGCTCACATGGTACGCACCAATATGTTGGGTAATACCACCTGCTTCACCAATGGCAACTTTAGTTCGACGAATATAATCCAGTAAAGACGTTTTACCATGATCCACATGGCCCATAATGGTAACTACTGGAGCTCTGGATTCAGTACGACTACCCTTAGTAATCGACTCTCCTAGACCGACCTCAATTGCATCCTCTTTAATTACATGAGCCTTATGTCCCATCTCTTCAACAACAATCACTGCTGTTTCTTGATCAATAACCTGGTTTATGGTTGCCATTGCCCCAAGAGACATCATGATCTTAATGACTTCAGCAGCCTTTACAGACATTCTTTTTGCCAGTTCAGCTACAGTAATGGTTTCTGGGATTAAAACTTCTCTTACTAAAGGTGCTGTAGGCAATGCAAAGCCATGCGTCAATGACTCTTCGGCCTCTCTGAGTTTATCAGATTTCTCGATGCCTTTACGCTTTTTAAATTTACTACGTCCGCCGCGTCTATGACCCTCTTGCTCTTCATCATCACGTTCATAAGCTGCTTGATATTTTGGTTTTTTCTTAACTTTTCTAAAGTCTGATGCATCGGACTCGGGACCTTGATCAACATGCTTCTTCTTAGATGGCTTTTCTAATCGATGCTCTTCTTTGACTGCTATTGCTTCAATTGTTTCAGGAACAGTTGTGTCTTCAACAGATTCTGTAGCCAAAGTTTCCAAGAGTTCTTCTGTATTTTCTTCCTGTGGTTTTTGTTCTGACTCATGTTCTTCCTGCATCTGTACAGGAGTATCCGTAGCTTCAACAGCTTGTTCAACTGCCTCAGCAGGAGTTTCAGATAAAACCTCTGGCGCAGCTTCAACTGGAAGCTGTTCAGCAGCCATTTGATTTTCTTCAGGCAAAACGTCGGGTTCTTCAACCTCATGCTGCTCTACGATTGGAGCTCGCTTTACAAATACTTTTTTCTTACGAACTTCAACATTTACAGTTTTTCCACTATGAGCATCATGGCCAACCGTGACTTGTGATAAACTTTTTCGTCGTAAAGTAATTCGTTCAGGTGAAGCATTCACGTCACGCAGCGAGGCCCTCTTCAAATGATTGAGTAGGATTCGCTTTTGCTCCTCATTCACAGTCTGTTGGTCATCAGTAAAAGATAACCCTGCTTCCTGTAACTGGTTCAATAAGCGTTCAACCGGAATACCAACGACTTGAGCTAATTGTTTAACCGTCACATCCGCCATATTTTGATCCCCTTTCAGCAGTTCTATTCATCTTCAAGGACAGAGCTGCATATTTGCACTACATTAATTTATAATAAATCCATAGTCTCATAAAAACCATGGTTCTCTGGCCTTCATAATTAAAGCTCCGGCCTTTTCTTCTGTTATCCCATCAATTTCTAACAACTCATCTACAGATTGCTCTGCTAAATCTTCCATAGAGGTAATTCCCTTGGCAGCTAATTTATTAGCTAGCTCTTCAGTCATGCCTTCCATTGAGAGTAGTGATTCGTCAGGTGAACCAGATAGCTCTTTACCCGATGAAAGAGCCATAGTGAGTAATTTATCGTTTGCTCGATTTCTTAGTTCTTCAACAATTTCTTCATCGAATTCATCGATTGCAAGCAACTCTTCCTTGGGAACATAAGCGATTTCCTCAAGCGAGGAAAAGCCATGCGCTACCAATAATGTAGCAATTTCTTCATCAATTTCCAGTGCCGTCGTAAACAACTTCACTATTTTACTCGACTCTTCTAAATTCTTATTTTCAAATTCGTCCGTAGTCATTACATTCAGAGTCCATCCTGTTAATTGGCTCGCCAATCGAACGTTTTGACCATTACGACCAATAGCCTGAGATAACTGATCTTTCTCTACAGCTAAATCCATTGTATGTGTGTCTTCATCAACTACAATTGAAGAAATCTCTGCTGGAGCCATCGCATTAATGACCAATTGAGCAGGATTGTCATCCCATAAAATAATGTCTACACGCTCACCACCGAGTTCACTCGAAACCGCTTGAACGCGTGCTCCACGCATACCAACACAAGCGCCTACAGGGTCAATCCGTCCGTCGTTAGTTTTTACTGCAATTTTAGCTCGATTTCCTGGATCACGTGCAGCCGCTTTAACCTCAATAACGTTCTCACCAATTTCGGGTACTTCAATTCGGAAGAGCTCGATAAGCATTTCATTACGAGTACGGCTTACAAACAACTGCGGGCCACGCGCTTGTGGAGTTATCTCATATAAATAAGCTCGAACTCTATCATTCGGACGGAACATTTCATGAGGAAGCATCTCCGTACGTGGTAAAAAGGCTTCTGCTTTACCGCCTAAGTCGATGATAATATTATCCCGTGTTACTTTCTTAACAGTACCATAAATCAACTGACCTAGTTTGCTTCTAAATTGGTCAATGACGAGCTCACGTTCAGCTTCTCTAACCTTTTGCATGATCACTTGGCGTGCTGCCTGAGCTTCAATTCTGCCAAATTCAATCGAAGGGATCGATTCTTCGATGCGGTCGCCAATTTTTGCCGCTGGATTACGTTCTTTTGCTTGTTCGAGAGTTAATTGGCGATCTGCGTGTTCCAACTCATCATCATTCACTACATCCCAATATCGAAACGTTTCATAGTCACCAGTTCGGGGATCCAGTTTAATTCGTACGCCTATATCTAAACCAAAGATCTTGCGAGTTGCAGACTCCAATGCGGCCTGAATGGCAAGTATAATTACATCTTTACTTACACCTCTTTCGTTTGATAACGCCTCTGCAACTAGTAACAATTCTTTGCTCATTGTTCGCCTCTCTATACTGTCAAACTTGCTTTCACAATATTTGAAAAAAGTAATTCTTGATCTTCGCTATTTACATTAAGTACCAAAGAACGCTCAGATACTGAGACAATAGTACCTGTAAATTTACGCTTACCATCAACTGGTTTAAAAGTTTTTACTTGTATTTCATTCCCTATGTAACGTTGATATTGCCAACTTTTAAATAGAGGTCTTGGAATGCCAGGTGATGATACTTCCAAGCTGTAATTCCCGGGAATTGGATCTTCAACATCAAGCAAAGCACTAACTTGATGACTCACCGCTTCACAGTCATCAATTCCTATTCCATCCGCCTTATCAATGTATATACGCAATAAAGAATGTCTACCTTGCGAAAGATATTCACATCCCCAAAGTTCATAGCCCATATCATTGATTGCCGGCTCTAATATGTGTTCCAATTCATCTTGTATCATAGTATTAACAAACCTAAAAGGGTACATGCCTAATACAAATACAATATAGTAACCTAAGTTCAGGGAAGGACTTAACTCTAGAAAGTGATTGCTGATAAAACTATGTTTCCGAGTACTGCCTTGACTTTACTGGGCTACTTCTATTTTTTTAGTGCAGTTACAAATTATACATAATAAAAAACCCCATAAATGGGGTTCTTAATAAGTGGTAGCGGGGGCAGGATTTGAACCTACGACCTTCGGGTTATGAGCCCGACGAGCTACCAGGCTGCTCCACCCCGCGTCAACTGATGGGAAGTATACTGAGAGTCGGTACGCTTAGCAAGTACTTTCGTACAGATTATAAATAAATATTGTTCTGCATTACGAAAAACGGGGTTTTTCTAATGCAGAAACGTTATATTTACTTTTTAGGAACCAAAAGCATTGATACACGCCACAATTAGTGTGCCTGGAAAAATACCTAGATAAAGAAGTGACAAGCAATTTAAAGAAAATACTAAAGTATTCCCTTTATTCATAATAACTGGTTCGACTTGTGTTGGTTTGTCAAAATACATGATTTTAACAATTCGTAAATAATAATAAGCACCAATTACTGTAAAGAATAAACCTACTACGGCAATCCAGGTCATTTGTGCATCGACCAATGCTTTAAGTACAAGTAATTTAGCAAAAAAACCAACAGTGGGCGGAACTCCTGCCAAAGAAAACAAAATGATTAACATCATAAATGCTAACCATGGACTTCTTTTGTTGAGACCTTTCAAATCATCAACGTTATCAATTTCCATTCCTTGACTGGACATTAAAACAATCAAGCCAAAAGATGCTGCTGAAGTTATTGCATAGATCAAAATATAATAAAGGGCGGCAGAATACCCTGCGGCAGTCGCGGCTAAAATACCAAACAAAGCATATCCCATATGTGAAATCGCTGAATAGGCTAGCAGCCGTTTAATACTGTTTTGTACCACCGCGAATAAATTCCCTAAGCCAGTTGAAAGCAGTGTCATGACCAATAAGATTTGTTGCCATTGCGTGCTGACATCCACCAGGCCAATAGTTAATAATCTAAAAGTCATACCCACAGCAGCAATTTTGGGAGCAGCACTGATGAATAAGGTAACAGACGTCGGTGCTCCCTGATATACATCTGGAACCCACATATGAAAGGGAACTGCCGCTAATTTAAATGCAATTCCAGATAAGATAAACACGAGAGCAAAAACAACTAAGGTACTTTGCTGTTGCCAATTCGCGGCAATTGCATTAGCAACCTCCATTAAATCAAGTTTTCCAGTCGCACCATAAATTAGGGAAATTCCATATAAAAGCATTGCAGATGCAATTGAGCCCATTACAAAGTACTTCATTGCGGCTTCAGAAGCATCACTATCAGTTCGACGAATGGCAGTCATGGCATATAAAGGCAATGACAATAATTCCAAACCAAGGAAAATAGTCAACAGAGAATGTGCCGAAACAAGAAGCATCATCCCTAAAGTAGAAAACATTCCCAAAATGTAGTAATCCCCTGAAGGCATTTGACGCTCATCGATATAATTTTTTGAATAGATAAAGCTCAATAATACCGTCAGATAGATAAAGACTTTCATTAAATTGGCAACGTCATCACTAATAAACAGACCATGAAGAGTAATGACTTTATACATGCCGATATAAAGGAAGCTAACAACAGCAGCTAAAACTAAGCCAATACACGATATAATATAGGCTATTGATTTATACCGATGCCGTAAAAATAAATCAGCAAGCAGCGCAACACACGCTGCAACTAACACGATCATTTCCGGAAGGGCTACATGGATATTTTCAAGTAATGCTGTCATATTGATTAACCTTGATTACAATTTTGATTGACTTGCTAATGCTAGAGTATGGCTTACTGTTTGATGTATGTACTCTAACAATGGCTTAGGATAAACCCCCATAGCGATAACCATCAAAGCAAGTAGAACGTAAGCACTTAACTCAAAGCCCGAGAGGTCTTTTAATGCAGCAACCTTTTCATTTGCTACGGGACCGAAAATGACTCGTTTATACATCCAAAGATTATAGCCGGCTGCAGTAATTAGAGTCGTAGCAGCCCAAAATGTAATCCAAAAACCGGCCTTCATAGACCCTAAAATCACCATGAACTCACCAACAAAACCCGAGGTTCCTGGCAAACCGGCATTTGCCATACAAAACAGCATAAAGAAAGAGGCAAATATTGGCATGGTATTCACTATTCCGCCCATATCTGCCAAGCGGCGAGTATGCATGCGGTCATAAATATAACCTACACCGGCAAACAGTGCGCTTGAGACAAAGGCATGGGAGATCATGACTACTATCGCACCTTCTAATATCAGCCCCGCAGCACTCAACCCTGTTTGCTTGGCTATAGCAAAGATAGCAAAAGAGCCCAATGTTACAAATCCCATATGCGAAATAGAGGAGTAGGCAATCAGCCGCTTCATATCCTTTTGAATAATTGCCACTAGCGCAATGTAGACTATTGCAATTAAAGACAAGGCAATCATGACCCCTGCATAGCGACTGCATGCGTCTGGAACTATTGGTAATGAAAAACGAATAAATCCGTAAGCACCGAGCTTTAATAAAATTGCTGCCAGTACTACTGAACCGCCTGCAGGGGCTTCGGTATGTGCATCCGGCAACCAGGTGTGAACTGGGAACATTGGGATTTTAATTGCAAAACCAAGAAAAAAGGCAATAAAAATCAGTGTTTGTGCTGTCATTCCCAATTTAATCGAATAAAGTGCTTCGATATTAAACGTGCCTGCTATATAGCCCATATACAAAAAGCTAGCCAACATGAGCACTGACCCTAAGAAGGTATACAAGAAAAATTTTATGGCAGCATAAACACGGTTATCTGACCCCCATATTCCAATAATGAGGTACATAGGAATAAGCGTTGCTTCCCAGAAGACATAGAATAAAATTGCATCTAAAGCCGAGAAAACACCGACTAATAAACCTTGCATAATTAAAAATGCAGCTAAATATTGTGCCACCCTATTGGTAATACTTTCCCAGGTCGCCAAGATCACCACTAAATTGGTGAAAATACTCAGCACGATTAAGAGTAAAGACATCCCATCAATACCTAAGCTGTAGCTGATCCCCAAGGTAGGCATCCATTGAAATTCCTCCAGATATTGCATTCCCAATACTTTAGGATCAAAACCTGCAACCAGGGGGATACAAAGCAGCAAACAAAGTATTACAGTAAATAATGCCAAATAACGGGAAATATTCGGGCTCCGATCATCTCCAGCGAGAAGAACAAAAACACCGCCTATTACTGGCAACCAAATTAGTAAATTGAGCAAATAATGCATACCTTCACCCTATATTCAGCCGAGTATTAACCAGCATAAAAATCCAAGCAATCCAAAAACCATTACTGCTGCATAATGATACAGATAACCACTTTGTATAGCGCGACCTTTAGCTGAAAACCATCTAACCAGTCGACTGCTGCCGTTAACAAACATTCCATCGATGAGCTTTTGATCACCCAGACTGTAAAATACAGTTCCTATACCCTTAGAACCTTTCACAAAGAATAAGTTGTTAAATGCATCAAATCCATATTTATTAACAAGTATCTTATAAATGAGTGAAAATTTGCGTGCCAGATAACCTGGGATTGAGGGAACAGCAATATAACAAATCCATGCAACAGCAATCCCCGCTAAAGTTATCCAAAGGGTAAGTGAATAAACCGAATGCAACATACTTTCAAAAGGAGAAGTCACTTCATGAGCAAGCTCAGCCAAAACATTATGTTCAGGAAGAACAAACAAAGATGAACCTAAAATTGTCGGATTATCGTATAGCATTGGCATATACAGCACGTAACCCAAGATTATTGAAGGAATAGCAAGAAGAACGAGCGGCAACCATACGACCCATGGTGATTCATGAACATGACTCAAGGTATGCTCATCCATTCGTGGTTTACCATGAAAGGTCATAAATAGAGACCTAAAGGTATACAATGCGGTTACGCCGGCTCCAATAAGTACACAGAAATAGGCATAGCCACTTCCAGGTATATGGGATAATTGTGCCGCTTCGATAATAGTATCTTTTGAATAAAACCCTGCCAATGGTGGCAACGCACAGAGTGCCAGCGATCCAATCACATAGGTTACGTATGTGATCGGCATTTTGTTCCATAGGCCGCCCATTTTTCGCATATCTTGTTCATGATGCATGCCAATAATTACTGAACCAGCACCAAGGAATAAGAGCGCCTTAAAACATGCATGAGTGAGAAGGTGAAACATTCCTGCACTATATGCAGAGGCACCCATTCCAACCATCATATAACCTAATTGAGATAAGGTTGAATAGGCCACTACTCGCTTAATATCATTCATTACCAAAGCTAAAATGCCTGTAAACAGTGCACCCGTGGCACCAATCACTAACACCACGCTTAAGGCAGTAGTAGAAAATTCAATTAACGGTGAAATACGCGCAATCATAAATACGCCTGCGGTAACCATGGTTGCAGCGTGAATCAGTGCGGAAATAGGTGTTGGACCTTCCATTGACTCAGGTAACCATACATGCAGAGGGACTTGTGCAGACTTACCCATAGCCCCCACATATAAAGCCAAACAAATCACGGTCACTAAAGACCAAGGATGTCCATGAAATAACTCGATGCTTTGGCTTGATAAGTAACTTACGCTTTTAAACACCGTTTCATAATCGACGCTACCGGTATATGCGAAAACCAACGCAATACCTATTAGAAAACCGAAATCACCAACTCGATTTACAATAAATGCTTTGAGGCTACCTTCAATTGCTGACTCCTTTTGATACCAGAAGCCGATAAGGAGGTATGAAACAAGGCCTACACCCTCCCAGCCAAAGAACAATTGCAAAAAGTTATTTGCGCTGACCAGCATAAGCATCATAAAGGTAAATAAAGAGATGTAACTGAAAAAGCGTTGATATCCGTCATCATCTGCCATATACCCAATACTGTAGATATGTACCAGCAATGAGACAAAATTTACAGTTACCAGCATTACAACACTTAGGGGGTCAATCAAAAAACCTATATTAAATTCAAAAGGAAGGATTAAGCCACCGCTCGCCCAATGATAAAGAACCGAGCTTTCAGTTGGCATGGCACCAGAAAACAGTTGCCAAGCAACATACAGCGATACGACAAAAGAAATGGTGACACCAAGGATGGTAGCACTATGGGCCCCGACGCGTCCTATTTGATTACGGAGAAAGCCAGCAATTATGGAGCCCGCCAAGGGAGCTAAAACAATTATTAAACAAAGTTGTTGGATACTCACAATGTTAACCTTTTAAATGATTCATTTTATCTACGTCAATATTGCCTCTATTTCTATAAAGCAACATCACTATCGCTAATCCTATTGCTGCTTCTGCAGCAGCAACTGTTAAAATAAAAAAGACAAAAACCTGACCACTAATCTCACTATAGTAATGAGAAAATGCAATAAAATTAGTATTCACTGCAAGTAACATTAATTCGATACATACCAACAATAAGATGATGTTTCTACGATTCATCATTATGCCAATAAGACCAAACCCGAATAAAATCGCACCTAAAATCAGGTAATTATTAACCGGTATCATATAGAATTCCCCAACATTATTTTTCTGCTTTCATATTAATTAATTTAACCCGTTCATTTCGACTTGTCAGAATCTGTTGTTTCACATCCTGTCTCTTCGACTTTCTCGGACCTCTATGCACCAGGGTAATTGCAGAAATAATTGCAATAAGCAACAATGCAGCGGCAATCTCAAAAGCCAGTAAATAATCGGTATACAGAACCATACCCAAGGCTTCGGTATTTGATAATGGCTGTCCTGCGGTATTGTTTTGTGCCACATCAAGAAATTGAGAACTTTCAGTCGCGTTATTTTGTGTTTCAACATTGGACTTAAAGGTACCTGCTGGGATAGATACCATCAACAGTCCTGTTAATAACGCAACCAGAATCAAGCCAAAAGGTAAATAACGTTTGTAATGGTTTTTAATTACTTCTATGTCAATATTGAGCATCATGACCACGAAGAGGAACAGGGTCATCACTGCCCCCACATAAACCAGTACCAGAATCAAGGCAAGAAATTCTGCCTCTGCAAGTATCCATAAGATGGCACTGGCAAAAAAAGTAAGAACTAGGAATAAAACACTACGCACAGGGTTGTCTTGTATGATCACCATAAAGGCAGCACCGACTGCTATAGCCGCAAAAACATAAAAAATGATTGGAACTAATAATTCATGCATACTGTACCCCGTTATCGGTATTTTTCGTCAGCAGCTCGATCTGCTGCAAGTCTTGGCTCCAGCAAATCACCAAGTGCCAGGAGCTTTTCTTTAGTCATAATGTTCTGACCACGTTCGCTAATATGGTAGTGAAGTACTGGTGTAACTACTATGGAATCTACAGGGCAAGACTCTTCACATAAACCACAATTAATGCATTTAAAGACATCAATGTCATATCTCGTGGTTCGTCGAGATCCATCTTCCCGAGGCTCTGCTTCGATAGTGATTGCCAATGCAGGACAAACCGCTTCACATAATTTGCAGGCGATACAACGCTCTTCTCCATTAGGATAGCGACGTAAAGCCAGCGCCCCTCTAAAGCGAGGAGATATGGGTGTTTGTTCTTCAGGGAATTGAACTGTGGTCTTTTTCTTAAAAAAATATTTACCAGTTAATTTTAAACCCTGCAGTAATTCGATTAAAAGAAAACTGCGTACGTAGTATTTAATAAATTGATATGCTTTTTTCATCGGCTTCTCTATTAACCATTAAAACCAAGGTTTAACATGTGTAACGACCATGAGCGCAGTTACAATAATCCAAACAATGGTGACCGGAATGAGTACTTTCCAACCTAAGCGCATAAGTTGGTCATAACGATAACGAGGAAAAGTAGCTCTTATCCATAAATACACATACAGGAAAAAGCTCACTTTTACGAGTAACCAAACAAAGCCAGGTACTACAAAAAATATATTTTCTAAGAAGGGAATTCCTTCAAAAGGTGACATCCATCCGCCCATAAACATAATGCTAAGCAGTACAGAGACAAGAATCATGCTTGCATATTCAGATAAGAAGAATAATGCGAACCCTATCCCTGAATACTCCACATGGAAACCAGCTACGATTTCAGATTCGCCTTCAGCTAAATCGAAGGGCGCTCTATTGGTTTCGGCAATCCCAGCAATCCAGAATACAAAAAATAATGGAAGAAGAGGAATAAACCACCAGTGTAAAATTCCACCTCTTTGTGAGTTAACAATATCTGTGAAATTCATGCTTCCAGCAGCCAATAGCACGCCCACTAAAGCAAAACCCATGGCAATTTCATAAGATACAGTTTGCGCTGTGCTCCTTAGAGCACCAAACATTGCATATTTAGAGTTAGATGCCCAACCTGCAATCAGAACACCGTAGACTCCGAGCGAACTCATAGCAAAAACGTAAAGTACGCCTGCATTTATATTGGCGAGCACCATCCCCTCTTGAAAAGGAACAACCGCCCAACCAGCTAAAGCCGGAACCAATGCGAATAGCGGTGCGGCAATAAAAAGATATTTATTGGAGCGGGTAGGGATAATAATTTCTTTAGTGATTAATTTAATTAAATCCGCAATGGGTTGGAGCAATCCTCTTAAGCCAACGCGATTGGGTCCTATACGTGTTTGTATATACCCAATAACCTTACGCTCTGCGTAGATTAAATATGCAACACATAGTAGCAAAGGCACTACGATTACCAATATTTTAATGATGACCCAAATTAATATGCTAATATCTTGCAGCATTTTCTTACCTGCCTAGCGCTTAATAGTTATTGCAGCAAATGAATGACCTAAATCTACTGTTTCAGGCATCGCGTTTGCTACCCATACAACATCTGCCGCAATGCGTTCATCACGTTTCAGCGGCAATGTTATCTCAATATCTCCCTGAGATACAGTAGCAACATCTTCTAATTTCAATCGATCTGCTGTTAGAGGATTGATACGTATGCATGCTTGCTCAGCAGCTGCGCATAATTGCAGTTCTTTACTGTTTCTGACAATTGCATCGCAGCGATAGAGTGGCCACTCTCCTACTCGAACTAACGATTCATTCATCATAGGTAGGCTCTCAGGATAATAGGGTTTATATTCTTGCTCCATTGTGATTGCAACACTATTTTTAATTTCAGACAAAATATCTTCTGTTGACAAATAATCAAAGCCATCACAATGCAACAAATTACCTAATACTCTCAATATCTTCCATGCCGGCCTTGACTCTCCATAAGGAGTTAAAGCCCCCTTGACCGTTTGCCAACTATTATCAACATTAATGTAGGTTCCTGAGGTTTCAGCATAAGGAGCCATTGGTAAAATAACATCCGCATAGTCATGCATTGATTCGTGATTATAAGCAGACATTAATACGACAAACTCGGAAGCAAGCATTGATTGTCTTGCGCCATAAGGATTAGCAAAATCAAATCCAGGCTCTACTCCCATTAGGAAATATCCTTTAAGCTTGGCATTTAACGCAGCCTGTACATCCATGCCTGGAGCAGAATCAGCCTTTCCAGCGGTGGTACGATGGGGAACCATGCCTGCCATCCAAGCACCAGCTGTATTGGCACCATGAGTAAGGCGGAGCACTTTGGCACCGCTTAATTTTTCGATATGGGAAATTAAAGTACGGAGTAATGCGGCTTCAGGATGATTTTCACAAAGAGCCCCCGTAATTAAGCACGCTTTATTGTTTTTCAATGCTTTGGCAACCTTTTGAGTAGCCTTGTCTGGTTCAAGTCCTATTAATAATTTTTGTACTGGCGCGGGGAGCGTCTTGAGATCATCAGCAAGCGCTAAAGCAAGCTTTGCAAGTTGCATTGGCATTTCTAACGGTGACACAATGAAACGCTCGCTCAGATCGAAACGATATTCAAAATCTACTGGGTTTATGGCATAAATGTCGGCACCATTACGATAAGCCTTACGTACCCTTACCCCTGCAAGCGGAACTTCACGATCAATATTGCACCCAATCAACACAATCGTATTTTGTTGTTCTACCTCTGCATAAGTTAATGAACTTTTGGGGGTCGTAGGCTGAGTCTCTTGATCTCTAAAGTCTACTTGTTGCAATCGGTGATCTATATTATGGACACCTATGGCACGCATCAATTTTTGGAGTAAGTACATTTCTTCTAGTGTAGAAGAGCTTGATGCAAATGCTGCCACCTGTTCTGGACCGTTTTGTTTTATAACTCGTGCTAAGCCTTCGGCTGCAAATTTTAAAGCGGTTTCCCAATCTACGACTTCCCATTGGCCATTACGTTTAATTTGCGGCTGGCTTGCTCTTAATGAACTCTTTAAACCAAGGTAGCTAAATCGGTCTCGATCGGATAACCAGGTTTCATTAATTTGCTCATTCTCTTTAGGAACAACTCGCATTAACTCATTGCGGCGCGTATGTATATAGATATTAGAACCAAGGCAGTCATGGGGCGCGACGCCGTCATGCTGGGTAAGTTCCCAAGATCTAGCTGTAAAACGATATGGTTTTGATGTTAAAGCACCTACCGGGCACAGATCGATAATATTGCCAGAGACTTCTGATTTCATGCTGTGCTGGACATAAGTTCCAATTTGCATGTGTTCGCCACGACCGGTTGCACCCAACTCCCTCAATCCGGCTATTTCTTCGCCAAAGCGAACACAACGAGTACAATGAATGCAGCGAGTCATTTCGGTTGAAATCAGCTCACCTAAATTATCATCGTCTACTGAACGCTTTGTTTCAGTATATTCTGATGCATCTGCGCCATAACCCATCGATACATCTTGCAGCTCGCACTCACCGCCTTGATCGCAAATAGGACAATCCAGTGGGTGATTAATCAGGAGAAATTCCATAACCACTTTTTGAGAATGTAAGGCTTCTTTGGATTTAGTAAATACCTTCATTCCGTCAGTAATTGGAGTAGCACACGCAGGAACTGGCTTGCGGCCATTTTCTACTTCAACTAGGCACATGCGGCAGTTTGCAGCCACAGATAATTTTTTATGATAACAAAAACGTGGAATATGAATGCCGGCTTCATCGGCAACTTCAATAATCATCTTACCGTTTTCTGCTTCAAATGTTTTACCGTCGATTTCAATAGTAGTAGTCATGGTCAAACCTTTTAATTATGCTGCGACAATTGAGCGTTTATGCTTAACGAAATATTCAAATTCATCGCGGAAATGCTTAACAAAACTTTGTACAGGCCAAGCTGCTGCCTCACCTAATGCACAAATAGTGCGTCCTTCGATATTATTCGCAACATTGATTAATTTCTCTACATCCCCAGGTTCTCCATGACCTTCTTTAATACGATGTAATAATCGGACTAACCATCCGGTACCTTCGCGGCAAGGCGTGCATTGACCACAAGACTCATCCATATAGAATTCAGAAATACGGTATAAAGCATCAACCATACAGGTTGTTTCATCCATAATTATTACAGCACCTGAACCTAATCCTGAGCCTGCTTTTTGAATGCTGTCATAATCCATATCGAGTTCCATCATGACATCACCAGGCAACACCCGCATGGAAGTACCGCCGGGAATTACTGCTTTAATTTTTCGGCCTTTTATGACGCCGCCAGCTAGCTCAAGCAGTGTCTTAAATGGTGTTCCCAAAGGAATTTCATAATTGCCAGGTTTATTCACATGGCCACTAACACTAAAGCACTTAGTGCCACCATTATTTGGCTTACCTAATTTGAGAAACCACTCGCCGCCTTTTTCCATAATCACCGGTACAGAGGCAAAAGTTTCTGTATTATTTATCGTTGTCGGTTTGCCATATAAACCGTAATTCGCTGGAAATGGCGGTTTAAATCTTGGTTGACCTTTTTTTCCTTCCAAAGAGTTGAGCAGCGCAGTCTCTTCCCCACAAATATAGGCCCCCGCTCCCAAATGATTGTACAAATCAAAATCAACACCGGAACCTAAAATATTCTTACCGAGTAAGCCGGCTGCATAAGCTTCTTTTAATGCTGCTTCTGTACGCTCATAAGGCAACCAGAATTCACCGCGAATGTAGTTATAGCCTACAGTAGAACCCATGGTATATCCGGCAATTGCCATTCCTTCAATGAGTTGGTGTGGATTTAAGGTCAGTATTTCTCGGTCCTTACATGTACCTGGCTCACCTTCGTCGGAATTACAGACTACATATTTTTGCACAGGAGTATTACGGTTCATAAAACTCCACTTTAATCCCGTAGGGAATCCGGCACCGCCTCGTCCGCGCAATGCAGAAGTTTTTAATTCATCAATAATCGATTGTGGAGAAGTTTGTTCTTTTAATATTTTTCTCCAAGCGCTGTATCCGCCAACACTTTCATAAGCAGATAGTGTCCAGGGCTCTGGTAGATGAAATGTTCGATAACAAACTTGATTTAGTTCAACCACGGCAACCACCTCTATCTTTTTATTGGTATTGTTCCAATACTTTATCTATAGATTCAGGAGTCAGATTCTCATGATAATCCTTGTCCACTTGCATCATTGGTGCGTTAACACAAGCACCTAAGCATTCAACAGATCTTAAGGTAAAACGCCCATCATCTGTAGTTTGACCTAATTTAATGCCTAATTTTTTCTCTAAATGCTCAACCACTGCAGCTGAGTCTCGCAGCATACATGAAATATTTGTACACACATTAATTGAATGTCTGCCTACCTGTTTGAGTTCATACATTGTATAGAAACTGGCAACCTCGTAAACAGCAATAGCCGGCATATCAAGATAATCAGCTACAGCATCCATTAATTCTGTACTTAGGTGGCCATGTTCCTCTTGGACGATTCTCAATGCGCTCATTACCGCAGATTGCTTTTGATCCTGTGGATATTTTGCTATCCAATGATCTATGTCCTTTATTCTTTGAGCTGACACCAATTGATTTAATATTTTTGCTGAATTATCAGACATTTCTTAAAACCTTTTTAAATTGTAATTTTCTGGAACATCTTTCAACGATTATCAAAAATGATATTCCACAAATTAACGATCGATTTCACCAAATACTATATCCTGGCTCGCCAAAATTGCGACACCATCAGCGATCATATGTCCTCTTGTCATCGCATCGTAGCTGGACAGATGCGCAAATCCAGGAGCACGAATTTTCATTCTATAGGGTTTATTAGCACCATCAGATACCATATAGATACCAAATTCACCTTTAGGTGCCTCAACAGCACTATACACTTCTCCAGCTGGCAAACAAAAACCTTCCGTGAACAGTTTAAAGTGATGGATTAAGGCTTCCATATCTTCTTTCATTTCAACGCGGCGCGGCGGGGTAATCTTATGATCATCAATGCGAACCGGACCAGGATTTGCTTTAAGCCATTCAATACATTGTCTGACGATACGATTAGACTGCCTTAACTCTTCTACGCGAACCAAATAACGATCATAGCAGTCACCAGTTTTACCTACTGGAATATCAAAATCCACACGATCATAGGCAGCATAACTCTGTTTCTTGCGCAGATCCCATGCAACTCCAGAACCACGAAGCATTGGGCCGGTAAAACCCCATTGTAAGGCCTCTTCGGGAGAAACGATACCGATATCTACGGTACGTTGTTTCCATATTCTATTGTCTGTTAACAATGTTTCATATTCATCGACACAATGAGAGAAACGCTCGGTAAATGCCCATAGAAAATCAAGCAAAGTTCCACTTCGATCTTCATTTAGTTTTTCAATTTCGCGTTCATTATGCCATCTTGATGCTTTGTATTGAGGCATAGTGTCTGGCAAATCACGAGCAACCCCGCCAGGTCGATAATATTTAGCATGCATACGAGCCCCTGATACGGCTTCATAGCAATCAAAAAGGTCCTCGCGCTCTCTGAAACAATACAAAAATACAGTCATTGCTCCAATATCTAATGCAATAGCACCTAACCATAGCAGATGATTCAAAATTCGAGTTATTTCATCAAACATAGTGCGAATGTACTGAGCACGAATTGGCGCCTCAATACCTAAAAGCTTCTCTATAGCTCGTACGTAGGCGTGCTCATTACACATCATAGACACATAATCCAGTCTATCCATATAACCGATCGATTGGAGATAAGGCTTTGTCTCTGCCAATTTTTCTGTTGCTCTATGCAGTAAGCCTATATGGGGATCTGCGCGAACAATCGTTTCGCCTTCAAGCTCAAGAACTAAACGCAATACACCATGTGCTGCTGGATGTTGTGGACCGAAGTTTAGAGTGTAATTCTTTAATTCAATCATTTTTTGCCCCTTTTATCACCAATATATCGGTTATCTTCGCGGATAACCTTGGGCACCAAAACTCTGGGCTCGATATCTACAGGTTCATAGATAACTTTTTCGAGTTTTGCGTCATAGCGCATTTCAACATGACCACTCAGCGGGAAATCTTTACGGAATGGGTGTCCGATAAATCCATAATCAGTCAATATGCGTCTTAAATCAGGATGTCCTTCAAACAAAATACCAAATAAGTCATAAGCCTCACGCTCAAACCAATTCGCACCCTTCCACAAATCATGTACAGAAGGAACAATCAGATGAGACTCATCTACAAATACTTTTACACGTAAACGATGATTTTTTTTGGTCGAAAGTAAATGGTAAACTACGGCAAAACGGGGTCTGTCTAAAGTATACGCTTTAGTTTCTTGGCGTTCCACACCTCGAGAGAAGCCGCTTCCTGTTGCAGATTCTGTTTCCCAATCATATTCACCATAGAGCAGGTAATCTACAGCACAAAGATCTATAAGCTGATCAAAACAAAATGCGTCCAGATCACGCAATTCCAACATCATTGCTTTTAAAGTTGTTATACCACACTCAATAGTTACTTCGTCATAAGCGACAGTAATTTCATTAATATGGCTTGATAATTCACTTTTGAGTTGTTCAACCAAAGAATCATTTTTTGTCATCTATTTGCACCTTTGATGATCTTAAGCTTCTAAGACTTTTTTATGCCTGATTTTGTTCTGCAATTGAATAATGCCATACAGCAATGCTTCTGCAGTTGGAGGACAACCTGGCACGTATACATCTACTGGAACGATACGATCACACCCTCGAACTACTGAGTAGGAGTAATGATAATATCCTCCACCGTTCGCACAAGAACCCATAGAGATAACCCACCGAGGGTCGGGCATTTGATCATACACTTTACGTAAAGCAGGAGCCATTTTATTGCATAAGGTACCGGCAACTATCATTACATCGGATTGACGTGGACTGGGACGGAAAATAATACCGAATCGATCCAAGTCATAACGTGCCGCACCAACGTGCATCATTTCTACTGCACAACATGCTAATCCAAAAGTCATAGGCCACATAGAACCACTACGTGCCCATCCGAGAAGTTTCTCGACTGAAGTCGTTACAAAGCCACTTTTTTGCAATTCTGCAACCGCCATAGCTAGCCTCTAAGCAGATAATTATTAATAAAAAATCACCTCTGACTGCTTCTTCTCGATTGAAGTTGCGTTCAGAAGTGAATTTGGAACCTGTTTACAACGCTACTGTCTTGATTATCGCGCATCGATTTTTAAATATGTTTCTGTTTAATTAAAAATCTGGCGATAGGCTCAATCTCGCGTACTGTCAACAAGCCCTACTTCGCACTCTTATTATCTATTCCCACTCGAGTGCGCCACGTTTCCATTCATAAATAAAACCAATAACCAATAATCCTAAAAATAACATCATTCCAGCAAAACCAAACCAGCCGATTTTGCGTAAAACTAATGCCCATGGAAAGAAAAATGCTGTTTCCAAATCAAAAATAATAAATAGTATAGCGACTAGATAAAAACGAACATCAAATGGGATGTGTGAATTTTCAAAAGCTCCAAATCCACATTCATAGGGAGAATTCTTGGCACTATCAGGCTTATGCTTTGAAAATAAGGCGCCTGCCCCAATCATTGCGATGCCTAATGCCAATCCGACAATTATGAAAATAAGAACAGGTAAATATTGAGATAGCATTTTTTCACCTTGCACGGATTAAAATGGTGCCGAAGGCCGGACTCGAACCGGCACGGCTTTCGCCACCGCCCCCTCAAGACGGCGTGTCTACCAATTCCACCACTTCGGCATATTCTTTTTTGGGACTGTTAACTGTTTCACTTCTTGGCTCATCTGCTTTAATTTCTGCACTTTAGTGTTCAAAATTTAAGCTATTTTAGCCGGACAAGTATAACGTGAACAAGCTCCATTAACTCTGTTAATAACCCTTGGGCTACGCGCTTCAGCGCAGCTCAAGAAATCTTATTTATTCTTTTTACTGTTATCTACTGGCACTGGAATTGAATTCGCAGGTGCACTAGTTTGCTGAGGAATTACTTGTTGCTCTGCTTTTTGATATTGCACAGACACTAAGTAAGATAACAATAAACTGGTGACAAAAAAGGTCAATGCTAAGCCACCTGTTAGTTTAAATAAAAATCCACCTGTTCCTTGGCTTCCGAATAATGTATTTGAAGCCCCAGATCCAAAAGCGGCACCGATATCAGCGCCTTTGCCATGTTGGATAAGAACTAAGCCTATTAAAACCACAGCAACGATTACATGAATCATTAATATCAATTGATACATTTCACAATTTCCACAAACTGTTTCGCCTTCAGCGATGCACCACCTACCAAACCACCATCAACATCTGGCATGGTAAATAATGCCTTGGCATTATTTTCATTTACACTTCCTCCATAGAGAAGTGATAAATGTTCGGCATCGCTATCATTAATCTCTGCAACCAGTTTTCTTATAAACTGATGTACTTCTTGCGCTTGTTCTGGTGACGCAGTTTTTCCTGTGCCTATCGCCCAAACCGGTTCATAAGCTACAACACAATCACGAAAACAATTTTTATCATGTTCGCTTACTGCGAGCAATTGCTTAGCAATCACTTGCTCTGTTTGCCCTGCTTCACGTTCTTTTAGCGTTTCACCTACGCAAAGAACCGGTATCATACCATGTTCTTTTACATGGTGGAATTTTTGTGCCACAAAATTTTCATCTTCGTGAAAACAGTGCCTTCTCTCAGAATGTCCAACCAATACATAGCGACAGTTGAAATCCTTTAGCATTGGTGCTGATATCTCCCCAGTATACGCTCCAAAATCTTTTGGATACACATTCTGGGCACCTATTTCAATTTTACAATCAGCAAGTATATCTCGAACCGTCGGGATATAAACAGCTGGTGGCATTACAATAACTCGGAGCCCATTAATAGTGTCCAGTAATTCTCTAAGCTCTTTACTTAGTTGAATCACCTGCTGCAGCTGTCCATTCATCTTCCAGTTGCCAGCAACTATCTTATGTCTCATCTATGCCCCCTCGCTTTCAATTGCGGACTATACCCAAAGTCATTGCTGATGTGTAGCCCTAAAGCGATTTTTTTATTTAAAGGTTTAGCAGATAAAAAGTCTATCCGACCTTTTTTATTACTGAAAACCCAAATTTCTCTCAATTTGACTTATATCCTCACATAGCTTTTGCGCATGCTGTCTTACTCTAGATTCATCCATGCCTTCTACCATAACACGCAATAAGGGCTCGGTACCTGAGGGCCTGAGTAAGACTCTTCCTTCTCCATTTAAGCTTGACTCCAAAGCCCTAACAACTTCGATCACTTGTGTATGTTCCGCAAGTAAGGTAGCGTAATTGGTTTTTAAATTAACTAAGCTTTGCGGCAGTAAATTAATCCCTTCAATGAGCTGCTCCAGTGATTTACCCTGTTTTACCATAATTGAAAGTACTTGTAAGGCAGCTACGATCCCATCACCTGTAGTGGTTTTATCCAAACAGACAATATGACCGGAGGTTTCACCACCAATTTTCCAATCTTTTTCTCGTAAAGCCTCCAATACATAGCGGTCGCCGACCCGTGTTCTTACGAAAGGAATGCCTAAACTTTTAATTGCAATTTCCAGACCATAGTTGCTCATTTGAGTACCAACTACACCGCCATTTAAGACACCACGCTGATGTCTATCTTTAGCAATAATATAAAGGATCTGATCTCCATCAATTAAACGACCATTAGCGTCGATTAACACCACACGATCGCCATCGCCATCTAAGCCAATGCCAATATCTGCCCCCGTGCTCACAACTTTTTGCCTTAAAAGTTCAGGACACGTTGAGCCGCAATCTTCATTGATATTGAAACCATCAGGACGATTGCCTATGGAGATCACTTGCGCACCTAGCTCAGAAAAAACATTAGGTGCAATGTGATAAGTCGCCCCATTGGCACAATCAACTACAATTTTTAAGCCAGATAGTCGTGTTAATGATGGAATAGTGGATTTACAAAACTCGATATAACGTCCGCTTGCGTCATTAATTCGCGTTGCCTTACCTAAATTTTGTGAAGGCACTGTTTGCATTTTCTTGTCCAGTTCTGCTTCAATTGCCAACTCAACACTATCGGGTAACTTCCCCCCCTCTGAGGAAAAAAACTTAATCCCATTATCTTCAAACAGGTTATGAGATGCACTAATCACAATCCCTGCATTTGCCCTCAGTGTTTGGGTCAGATAAGCTATAGCAGGCGTTGGCATCGGTCCTAACAAAGCGACGTCGACGCCAGCAGCTGAGAGTCCTGCTTCTAAAGCAGACTCTAACATGTAACCTGATACCCTTGTATCTTTTCCAATAACTACTTTTTTGCGATGACCATTAGCCAGTACGCGGCCAACCGCCCAGCCTAATTTCAACACAAATTCAGGGTTAATATTGGACAACCCTACATGCCCCCGTATTCCATCAGTACCAAAATATTTACGTTGACTCATCCTTAACCACCTTCTTATTAAGAATTTATAGCTCGCGTGAGCTGCTAAACGCCCGCTTTACCAATCATGGTGATCATATGCAACGCTTGATTTGTTTCATCTACATCATGCGTTCTTATGATACTCGCACCTTTCAATGCTGCATAAACTGCGACCGCTATACTTCCTATTAACCGCTCACCCACCTCTTTAGCAAGTACTGCTCCAATTGTGCTTTTACGTGAAACCCCTAAAAGCAGCGGCATTGCAAATGTTGCAAAGCTATCAAGATTTTTGACTAAGAGCAAATTATCTTGTACTTGTTTTCCAAATCCAAAGCCTGGATCTAGGATTATATTTGTATTTTTGATCCCTACGCGCGCGCACTCAGCAATACGTTCTGAAAAGAACTGAGTCACCTCACTAAGCACACCCTGTGGATAATAGGGCTGGTGTTGCATGTTGTGGGGCTCTCCCTGCATGTGCATCAAGCAAACAGGAACTGCAAGTTTCGCCGCCATCTCAAGCGCTCCTGGGCTACGTAAAGCATAAACATCATTAATTATGTTAGCGCCTGCGGACACCGCAGCTTCCATTACTTCGGGTTTATTTGTATCAATTGAGATACAAACATCTGAATTAGCACGGATTTGTTCGATAACAGGAATAACACGATTTAATTCTGCATCTATTGGGACAGGCTGTGCTCCTGGTCGAGTTGATTGTCCACCAATATCAATTAAATCAGCTCCTTGGCTAATTAAGTGAAATGCATGTTCACACGCCCTACCTAGAGATAGAAATTTGCCTCCATCAGAAAAAGAATCTGGAGTGACATTCAATATACCCATAATGAGCGGTTTTTCTGGGAAATTTTTTAAGATAGGTTGGCGTTCAAGCCAACCTGAAAATTGCTTTATGTTCACCTGCTTCTCTCACTAATGGTATCAGTGCTCTTCAGCAGGATTTACAATCACTTCATGCTCCGATGGCTTTTCTGGCGAGTTATTTACCACTTCGGCACCATCTAAAGGTTTAGATGAACCCCAATCTTCTGGAGGAGAAGGCTCCTTACCGGACATAATTTCTTGTATTTGCTTGAAGTCTATAGTTTCGTATTTAATTAGGCTTTGAGCCATTAAGTGCAACTTATCCATATTCGAAACCAAAATTTCCTTGGCGCGTTTATAATTTCTATCGATAATTGCACGTACTTCATCATCAATCTGTTGCGCCGTTCTATCTGACATTTCCTTATGTTTATTCATTGAACGACCTAAAAATACTTCCTCTTCTTCTTCACCAAAAGTAAGCGGCCCCAAAGTTGATAAGCCCCAACTCGTGACCATTTTACGCGCGATTTCAGTGGAACGCATAATGTCATTTGACGCCCCGGTGGTCACGCTATCCACACCAAAGATAAGTTCTTCTGCAATCCGGCCACCAAATAAACTTGATAATTGGCTTTCCAGACGTCGTTTACTGTGACTGTATCTATCTTGTTCTGGTAAGAACATCGTCACACCAAGAGCACGGCCTCGTGGAATTATGGAGACTTTATAAACAGGATCATGCTCTGGGACACTTAATCCCACAATCGCATGACCTGCTTCATGGTATGCAGTCAGCTTTTTCTCATTATCATCCATCACCATCGAGCGCCGTTCAGCCCCCATCATGATTTTATCTTTTGCTTTATCCAGCTCTATCATGCTGACTTTACGTTTATTAGCCCGCGCGGCAAATAAAGCGGCTTCGTTCACAAGATTTGCTAAATCTGCTCCTGAGAACCCTGGAGTACCTCGAGCAATTGCCATAATGTCCACATTGCCATCTACTGGAACTTTTTGCAAATGCACTCTTAATATTTGTTCTCGGCCGCGAATATCCGGTAAAGGAACTACAACTTGGCGATCAAATCGGCCTGGACGTAATAATGCAGGGTCCAAAACATCCGGACGGTTGGTTGCTGCAACAACAATGACCCCTTCACTGCCTTCAAAACCATCCATTTCAACGAGCAATTGGTTTAGCGTTTGTTCACGTTCATCATGACCTCCGCCAAGACCAGCACCACGGTGGCGACCTACGGCATCGATCTCATCTATGAAAATAATGCAGGGCGCGTGTTTTTTAGCTTGTTCAAACATATCACGAACACGAGATGCACCAACACCTACAAACATTTCAACAAAATCAGAACCTGAAATGGTGAAGAAGGGTACCTTAGCTTCCCCTGCAACAGCTCGAGCTAAAAGAGTTTTACCGGTTCCAGGAGAACCAACTAGTAATACACCGCGGGGAATACGTCCCCCCAGATTTTGGAATTTGGTAGGGTCGCGTAAAAAATCAACTAATTCTTTAACTTCTTCTTTCGCTTCGTCGACTCCAGCAACATCTGCAAAAGTTACTTTGACTTGATCCTCACCAAGCAAGCGTGCACGTGAACGACCAAAAGACATTGCCCCTCGACCACCCCCGCCTTGCATCTGGCGCATGAAAAAAACCCATACCCCAATTAAAAGCAACATGGGGAACCAGTTGATAAACAAATGGAGTAAGAAGCTTTCTTGTTGCTTTTCTTGGCCACTTACATCGACTTTGCTTTTCAATAATTCACCAAGCAAAGCGTTATCTTGCATCGGCATGTAGGTAACAAAACGTTTGTTATTTTTCGTCATCCCTTTGATGATTTTATCATCCTCAATGGTGACTGAATTAACCATACCTTGATCGACTTCTTTCAAAAACTGGCTGTAAGAGAGTTTCTCAGCGACCGAGTTTCGAGGGCCGAAATTACTGAAAACTGAAACAAGCACAATTGCTATAATCAGCCATAAAAATAAATTCTTAACCATGTCGTTCAAAGTATTAACCTCGTTAGTGACGTACAGCTTTATTTTATGATCGAATTCCTTTAGATCATAAAGTTACTATAAATTGTATCCCTTTGCCAGCAAATAGGTTTCTTTTGAGCGAGCTCGGGAAGCTAAAGGCTTCCGAATCACGACTTTCTCAAAAGAAGCTCTCGCCTGTTTTACTAAATCATCAAAGCCAACCCCATGAAAGATTTTAATCAGCATGGACCCACCAGGCTTTAACATTTTTTCCGCAAAATCAAAAGCCAGTTCCACCAGATACATGGCCCGGGGAATATCAATCGCAGCGGAGCCACTCATATTTGGGGCCATATCTGATAATAACAAGTCAACACTGCGCTGTGGAATCAGATCCATCAGTTTTTGCAACACTTCATCTTCTCGAAAATCACCGAGAATAACATCGACATCAGGTAAAGCATCCATAGGCAATATATCCAAAGCGATGATGCGGCCGCGCCCTTGTAACCGTTGAGATACATACTGAGTCCACCCTCCAGGAGCCGCCCCTAGATCAACTACAGTCATCCCGGGTTTAAGTAATGACTCTTTCTCGTCAACTTCTTTTAACTTGTATACGGCACGACTACGATAGCCCTCTGCTTGTGCTTTTTTTACATAAACATCATCAAAGTGCTCTTGCAACCACCGTTTACTGCTTTTAGTACGCTTCATAAATTTTTTTATGAGTATCAATTAGACCTATGATACTGAATTTCACTACCTTTTCCCAGCAAAACGTGCAATAATTTGCCATTTTATCAATCAACCTCCAAAATAATTGAATTATTGGAGGGTATTAAGGAAACGTTACAGTGGATACCGCACTCAAAAAAGCGCTTAAAGCTCAAGCACATCACTTAAAACCTGTCGTACTTCTTGGAGCCAAAGGATTAACTGAAGCAGTTATTGCGGAAACTGATGTTGCATTGCTTTCGCACGAATTAATAAAGGTAAAAATTAACGGCGCTGAAAGAGAAGACCGACTGATTATGGCAGGTGAGCTATGCCAGCAACTGCATGCAGAACTCGTGCAAATGATAGGTAATACCGTGATTATGTACCGTAAAAATGAAGAGAAACATAAGTGACAGAACTACGAGTATTGTATACACTAGATTTATCGTTTAGCAAAACACATATTCCCTTCAAAATCCAATCCCTCAATTAAGTGTGAACGGTGCGGGCAGATAAGGGTTATTAAATTATCGTATGGCCTATGATATTAAAATACATTCCAAATGCTCTGACTCTATTACGTCTCCTATTGATTGGGCCTTTCACATTTTATCTATACCATCATGAGTACACCATTGCTTTTTATTTATTTATATTCGCTGGATTAAGTGATGGCTTGGATGGCTTTTTAGCCCGAAGTTTTAACTGGCAAAGTTTTTTTGGTTCGTTCATCGATCCGCTCGCTGATAAACTATTAATTGCCACTAGCTTCATCTCTTTAGCCTTAATTGGCGTTTTGCCTTGGTGGTTAGTCATTTTAGTTTTTCTCAGAGATTTGACAATTTCTTTGGGGGTCCTAGCTTGGTATCAATTTATACGCCGCAAACTGGACTTTCAACCTACATTACTCAGTAAGATTAATACAGCATTACAATTAACGCTTGTCACCTCGTGTTTATTTGAATTAGCTTATTTTGAATTTCCTCCCTACCTCCTTAATGTGTTGATTCTGTTAACGACATTTACTACAGCAATTACTTATATTGATTATATCTGGACATGGGGCAGAAAAGCTTGGCCCAAAAAAGAACCATCATAATGAATAAGCAATTAGCACTGGCTATAAAACTAAATGATGAATCAACCCTAGCTGATTTCAATTGGGGTTCGAATAAACTCCTGCAGCAACAATTGCATCACATGCTCACGCATAGAGAAGATCGGTTGCTTTATCTTTGGGGTAATACAGGTAGTGGAAAAACTCACTTATTGCAGGCATGCTGTCAAGCCGTTAACGCCACGCAAACCGCCATCTATCTTCCTTTGACTCTTCTTAAAGAATGGGGACCGCAAACCATAGAAGGTGTGGAAGATCAAGAATTAATCTGTATTGATGATATAGACATGATTGCCAAAGATCCGGAGTGGGAAGAGGCTTTATTTCATTTATACAATAAAATCAAAGATATGGAAAAAAGTACTTTAATCATTTCGGGAAATCAATCACCAACCACAATCCCCATCCAGTTAGCTGACCTACGCTCTAGATTAAGTTGGGGTTTGGTCATCCAGTTAATGGAATTAAACGATGAAGATAAAATTAATACATTAAAACTGCATGCTTTAAAACGAGGATTTGATTTACCCTATAGTGTAGGGCAATTCCTCCTCAATCGATGTTCGCGAAATATGCATGATTTGCAGAATTTACTTAATCGTTTGGATGATGCCTCACTTGCCGCGCAACGAAAAATAACCATTCCTTTTGTAAAAGATATCTTGAATATATAACTTCAAAAGCAGATCACATTCAAGAGAATGGATTACTTGTATCCAATGCCGACAGGCTCTAGATAGAAATACATAGGGTCTTATCCAAATTTTCCTGCTCACTGGAAATAGGCGGTGATAAATCCGGAGATTTAAGAAAGGAGTAATAATTGGTGCTTGCTTTTATGTTAATGACTGCGCGTTCCGCCGTAAGTTCATTGTCGCTACGGCAAAAAGGGCCCCCTAACTGAGCCAGTCTATCGGCTAATCTGGATGCATTAATTATTTTTTTCTCTAAATTAGCGAGCTTTTTTGTTTCCTTGATTATTAAATCCTGATCACATAGTTTCTGCACATGTTCTTCATTCAGGCCAAACCAGCTGCTCATTAACTTATTGAGTCCAGGGCGCTCAACATACCAATAAAGACTAAATGCGGCTATTCCAACTAGAGTACTAAATATAATTACCGGCCAAAAAGTATGTATTATTGGATTGACAAAAAGACTGGATATAAAAAGGGCTACTGATTGGCCTGCAAAAAAACCACCACCCAAGAAAAGGACTGCAGACGCTCCTGAAATGAGCGTTTTGGCCATTTGCATGTCGTCACTATGAAGCGCTTGCTCAAATTGCTTACTGGCCTCTGTCAGTGATTTAAACCGTGTTTGCAGCATGGAAATTATTTTTTCTAATTGTTGTAAATCACTTGGAGACAACTCTGAGTCTGAAAAATCGTATCCCTCGATTTTTTTTCTTATGGATTTAATCATCTGCAATTGCGACAAGTAAGCATCCAATAATTTATAAGCTTCGCTAAGCTTAACTCCCAAAGCATTTGATACTTTCACTAAATCAAACCCGCAAAAAACGATTACAGAAAGAATTGAAAATACAAATCCAGCCCCCAGAATCACTGACGAGGACAACTCGAAAATGCCCAACATGGTGACGATACCATCAAACCCCTGACACGCAGCGACCAAAATGCCAGCCGCGGTAAGTAATGCAAACTTGATTTTTTCTGTCACCGACTCGTTTTTCTCTTCTTGCGGCAATTTGATGTCATCCCCTTTCATCGCGGCAAATAAATCGTGCAACAGCTCCTTTCGTAGAGAGACCAGAATAAATTCGACTTTTTGTTGGTCTGTTTTTGACTTATTGGAATGCTTGGGTTGTTCTTTTTTTAACCAGGATATCAACGTATTCAGATCAATAGACAACGTAATACTAGGAAGTTCATCGCGTTCAGCACCAGATGCTAACCAATACTTCCTTATCAATTTTTGAGAACGTTGGCTAATTAAGATGTTCATTTCTTTCTCATTATCGCAGTGGGGAGAAGACCAACTTAGTGCTTTAAAAATCTTGTCTACGTCCCGTGCCTTGTTCCAGGGAGCCAGTGATGTTAGGGTATTCTTGGATTCCGAGGGCTCGCCACGGAACGCAGAAGTGGCATAAGCTCAGCGATCCTTTAATTCAATGGCAGTAAACGATAGCCCCACTACGCTGCACCTCGATTACAATTTTTCAACTTTATTACCTGGTACTGGACAATAGTACAATAGAATCAATCCACATGAACACAGTTTATCCAATTTATATTAATTACTCCCTAATCAATAGCGGGTTCTCAGCGATAAGAAGGCAAAATACATAACCCCTTTGATTAACTTATGCTCATGAAGTATAATTAATGTACGAACATTGACTAAGGAAGCGAACATGAAAAAACTTGTTATCGCAACGCTAGTGTTTGTACCTACACTCCTATTAAGCGGTTGTTATGTCTCCTCTTACCCTGGGGGCTACTATTATTCCGGCTATTACCCAAGTTACTACTCAAGTTACTACTATCCAAGTGGTGGTTACTACTATTCCGGCTGGGGTCATCGTGGAAACTGGGGTTATTGGGGAGGACGCGGCTGGTATGGTGGTCGCGGTTGGCACGGTGGTGGTTGGCATGGCGGCTGGCATGGTTGGCACGGTGGCCACGGTCACTGGAGATAGGAATACATTCAGTTAACCTAAATTCGCAACTGAGTTTAGGTTAACATGATTCTTTCAAATTAGAGCCCTGATTAAACTGTAGTTCCATCGGTTTTTTTGTCTATGAAATGACTCTGCTCATGGTTGTACTATAAAGCACTTAGACACAGAGAATTGTGCTTCTTGTGCTTCTTGGTTTAAGTCTGTCTTTTTCACCGCAATATAGCGACTCAATCGTGGCGATAATAACCACATCAGCAACGCAATGATTAAAGTGACAAGGCCAATGCAAGCAAACACATAGGTATAAATCATCAATGAGTCCACCCCGGGTTTAATGTGCTCGGGAAGTGCGGTATAAGAAGCGACGGTAGCGCCAATAAACCCTGCAATCGCGGAAGTTAAAAACCACATCCCCATCACAAAACCGACAATTTGTGCGGGTACTAATTCTGCAACCATCGCGACACCCAGTGCAGATACCAGTAATTCACCAAGACTTTGAAACAAATAACTTATGATCAACCACCAAGAAGAAACCATGCCCTGGTCTGTATAAAAATAACGAGCAAAAAAGAGCATTAAAAAGCTCACCCCACACATGGTCATCCCTAGAGAAAATTTATAAGGAATAGAAAACTGGATGCCTTTCTTGTTGAGAAGATCATAAAAATAGGCCAAAACAGGACTCATTAATACAATCCAGATAGGATTTAATGCCTGAAAACTCTGTGCATCAATTGTAATGCCCAAGAAAACGGGGATTACATTATGTACTGCAAATAAATTTAACGAAGTTGGCATCTGTTGATATAAAGTAAAGAAAATGATTGCTTCCAGCATCAAGGCCAAGGCAACCAGCATGCGTCTCCGGACAATTTTACTTTCTTTACGGGTCATAAAAAGATAATAAGCAATGACCGCCAGGGTAATAAACCAAAATAAATTTTTAGCAAGCATCACATGTTGTAATAAATAAGCAGAACACTCAGTAAGAATGAATATCCCAATCAAGATCATCAGCCATTGGGCAACGGATATTTTCCGTTGGTCAGCCTCTGTATTGATGTGCTCAATAAATTGACGCTGCAGCCAATAATTGGCCAAACCAATTAACAAACCAATTGCACTCATCAAATAAGCATATGAATAACCATAGCGACTCGCTATGGCTGGGCCTGCAAATAACGCAATCATACTACCTAAGTTGATTGCCATGTAATACAAGGTAAACCCCCCATGCAAGCGGGGATCATTTTCTTGATAACACTTTGCCAGCAAATTCGATGGATTTGCTTTAAATAAACCATTGCCAACACAAATCAGGCCTAACGCAAAGAAAACATGGGCTTTATCAGTAACTGCTAAAGAAAAATAACCTGCAGCCAAGACAACAAGACCGAGAACGATGGTGCGCTTGGTACCCAACAGCCTATCACCTAAATAGCCGCCGATAACCACCATTCCGTAAACTAAAGCGGAATAAGCGCCGAACGTATAATAAGAAATCGTATCGCTGTACCCCAAATAACGAATAAAAAATAAAGTCAAAATCCCTTGTACCGTATAAAACCCAAACCGCTCCCATAACTCCAACATAAAAATCATGTGGAATGCACGAGGTTGCTCGCGAAGTATATTCACCATGAGTTTTCTTCCTTTGAGGGGTATGTTTTTAAATTAAAGGAGTTTTTCATTTTTTGCAATGAGCTTGAGTCTAAAAAAGAGATGAGCAAAGATACATCAATATGATGGTTATCGGTTGAAAAGGTTAAGACAGTCCATTCATATTGGGTTGATACCCACTGATGCTGGTAGGGTCAGCGGTGTTCTTTCCAGGTTGGAATAGTGGTGCTGTGCTCGTTAATGAATCATCGATGTCTTGGGGAGGCGCCTTTTTTAAAATTTCATAGGCATTTTCTTTACTGCCGCAAAAACTCTCTAACATCAAATCCGTGGAGAGCTCATGCTCAAGGGCATATGTTTCAGTGTGCTCACTTTCTGCTGCATTGGAGTTGAATTGACTACCAATCCGTCCCCTTATAAGCTGCGACAACGGTATTGCCAAACGAACAACAACAAAGGCAAGTGACATAGCGGATACTGCGGTTAGTATTCCTAAACCTGCTAGCGGAAAAAATAGAGAGACAATCAAACCAAGCAAACCCAGCGCAGATAAACTAAAAGCAACGCCTTTAGTCATTACTTGCTTCAAGTCCGCATTTTCTAGTTTATTATTTAAATCTAATTCTTTTAACTTAAGTTCAAGTAAGTGTCTTTTTTGGGCTGCAAAAGCTTCTTGAAGCAAGCGAATTTCGGTACATAGCGAAATCAGCTCAAATCCAGTGCGCACTTTATGTAAAGCAATGGTCAATCCCACTGCCTGGTTCTGAATCGCTTCCATTTCAAGTTCAGCACCGGCAAGCAATTTCCCATTGGCCCTTCTTTCTTGACTTACCTGATAGTATTCATGAAGCGTCTTGGCCAATAAAAACACACTCAAAGCCAGGGAGATTGAAACTGAGGTAAAGGCAATTGCTAGGGCTATGGTAGGGACAGCAATTGACGTGATGGTCAGGGCAAATAATACCCCAGAAATAAACCACTTTGCATTATTCTCCCGGGTTACCGGAATTTTGGTATGGAGTAGATAACAGGCAAGATAAATAAAGGGAATAAGTAGAAAATCTAATACAGCTACAATAATTGAGCCGGCACTCAATCCGGTGGTCAGTGATTCTGTAGGAGGAATATTTTGAAAGGTTCTGGCGGAAGAACCAATCTGCATCATTGCTTTGCTTGAATCACCCGTACTTTTGATAATCTGTGAGATCAAAACTACTTTTTTTGAGACTTGGTCAGAGTGGAACTTAGAAAGCGGAAGTTCTGCATCATAATTGATTGGGCGCTGAATATCCTGAAGAATTACAGCTGCTTCATGTATCGTATTCGCAATCTCAGACTCTATCATGCTCAGTAATAGCTCATTTTGATGGAAAGATATAATATCCGATTTCGCCGAACTTGTGTAAATTTTTTTCAAAATAAAAATGAGAACTTGCTAATCCGACGTAAGTTCAACTATATTTCAGGTAGAGACTAAATAAATGCGATAAAAATAATCATTATGTCTAAAAAAGCCCTTTATTTGGCAGGTGGCGGCGCTCGAGGCGCCTATCAAGCAGGTGTTTTGAAAGCAATTGGTCATATTTTACAAGTAAAAACATTACCTTTTGAAATGGTCAGTGGGGTTAGTGTCGGGAGTATGAATGCGGCGGTACTTGCAGAAAACGCCGATGACTTCCCAACAGCACTTGATAAACTGGAGACCATTTGGAGTGAAATTCATTGCCAGCAAGTATACCGAGCCAGTAATTTGGCATTAAGCAAATCTGTTGTGCGTAATATGAGCACAATGATGATTAAACAACGACAGGCGGCGCATCTGCTGGACACGACGCCACTGAAAGAAATGATTGCTGATGGACTTGATTTCAACAAGATTGCGCAAAATATCCAGAATGGATACCTCGATACTTTAGAAATAATCAGTAACTGTTATGAGACACGTCAAACGGTTTCTTTTTATGAGCACAACCGTCCTGAGTTTGTAGACTGGAATTACCCACGACATGGCAGCAAACGCGTTAGTTTTCAGGCAGAACATATTCTAGCATCCAGTGCCTTGCCTTTATTTTTTCCAACCGTTTTGCTTGATGGCTTTCATTATGGAGATGGAAGTGTGGGCTTGGCTGCCCCTCTTCGTGGCTCCATCCGTTTCGAAGTAGATAAGATTCTAATTATAGGAACTCGAGCATTGCCTACATTTGTTGAACAAGAAAATTTACGCAATCATGACGACATTCCCTTTTCTCATATTTTTGGAAACATGTTAAATGCGCTTTTTTTGGATAACCTTGACCGCGACATTGAAATGGTCAATCGCATGAACGAAATTGCCATGCTGCTGTCGATATGGAAAAAGCGCCGCTCCCCATGGCGTCCCATTACCACTTTGCATTTACGTCCTAGTCAAGACCTGGCTCCTCTAGCGCAAGCACACTTTAAAGCCTTACCGACATTGCTTCGATATCTGCTCAATTTCTTAGGAGAAAAAAAACATTCCGGCGATCTCTTAAGTTTTGTGCTGTTTGAACGAGATTACACTCGAGAATTGCTTGAGCTAGGATTCCAAGATACGATTAATAATGCCAAAGAAGTAATTGCCTTTTTTGAGTAAGGCTCTCTAAAATTTTTTTATTCTTTTGGATCATCAAAGTAAAGTAGGCCCTGGGTTACAGCCTCACCTAACCCAGGCCACACATCTATCACAGCGGCCTTGATGTACGTAAAAACATCAGCACCTCTTGAGTTTCAGGCATAATCTTATGCCAAATATAAAAAGCCTCTGCAGCTTGTTCAACCAACATTCCTAAACCATCTGTCGCCTCACAATTAAGTGCTCTAGCGTATTCAACAAAAGCAGTTGTACCGTGTTGTTTGTAGGACAAATCATAACAAAATGGTTTGGCTGACATGCACTGATCAGGTAAAGCGATAAATTCTCCGGCCAAACTCGCGGAAGTTGCGTTAATCACCAAATCAAAGTGGCCTTTAATCTCATTAAAGGCTACACATTTTGTTTGTGGAAAAGCTCGTTGAAATTCCTCCGCCTTAGCGAAGCTACGATTGGCTACAATCAGTTCTTCAGGACTATTTTCCAATAAGGGATGCACTATCCCGCGTGCCGCTCCTCCAGCCCCTAATATCAAGATACGCTTGCCTTCCACAGTAATATAATGATTCAAATCACGAATAAACCCAATACCATCGGTATTGTCGGCATGCAACTGGTTGGCTTCCATCCATAAGGTATTCGCTGCTCCAGCTTGTTTACAACGCAGACTACGCTGCGGTGCCATTTCAAAAGCTCGTTGTTTGAAAGGTAAAGTAACATTAAGTCCCTTACCCTCTTGAGCAAAAAAATCAGCCACTAAGCGTTCAAAGGCTGGGTCATCGGCCTTAATCTTTTCGTAAGTCAGATGTATGTTCACTTGTTTCGCAAAACATTGATGAATAATCGGCGATAAACTGTGTGCAATAGGATTTCCAATCACTGCAAAACGTTGAGACACCTTATCCTCCTATTATGGTTAGATGGAGATACCGAGCTATGGTAGCAGGGTTCGAAGCCGTATTGGATTGGAGATAGAAAATGAAGCCCATAGCCTGGTTTGCGGCTTCGCATCACCCAGGCTATAGCACCAATCGGTTCGCTAGCTTACCAGCAAACTTTTAGAAACGACCTCGGCCAAATCACGTGATAACTCCAGCTTTGCCAGCTGTTGCAGTTGCTCTCGCATCAGCTCTTGTCTGGATTGGTCATAACGTTTCCAGCGCGTAAATGGATTGGCTAAACGGGCAGCAATTTGGGGGTTAATTTTATCCAGCGTCACTAACATTTCAGTTAGAAAACGATAGCCACTTCCATCTAACGCATGAAAGTTTCGGGGATTTCCCATACAAAATGCGCCAATCAATGCACGGACTTTATTGGGATTCTTGATACAAAAAGCGGAATGTTTGAGTAACACCTTGACGTGGGTTAATGTTTCGGGGAGCTCACTCATCGCTTGAATGGCAAACCATTTATCTAATACCAGGTCATTTTTAGACCATTGCTTATAAAAATCTTCAATGACTTGTTCACGCAACCCTTGATTCGTGGAATTAACCAATAAAGAAAAACTGGCGATTTGATCCGTCATCGTTTGTGCAGCGATAAACTGCTGCTCGCACCGTTCTAAAGTAGCCGCTTCTTTAGCTTTCATCATGAGCCATAGGCATACATTACGCAATTTTCTGCGCCCATAAGCAAGGCCATTCATGCGATGATCTTCAATTTGCCATAACTGTTGATAGAGTGATTGGGCTGTTTCGTATAAATACCATCCTAATTGCTGATGGAAAAAATCACGAACTTGCTCCACGGCACTCACATCCACACGGTCTAATTGCGTAGCAACATCCTCAAAACCCGGGGGAGTGAGTAATTCTGCCCGTAAATCAGCATCCAGTGAATCATCGAGTAATACATGCTGCAAGGCTGAAATTAAAGCAGAGGGAACTTTCCATGTGTTAGCGGGTTGATTCAAGCATTCTTTAAGGCAATTTAGAATCAGATTTTGCGCCGCATCCCACTTGGCAAAGCCATCCGTTTCATAACGTAATAAAAAGAGTAACTCGTCCTGACTCAAATCCTGTTTCAATTTAATCGGTGCGGAAAATTCTCGTAATAATGAAATGACGGGTTTTTCACTCAAGTCCGTAAAAGTAAAACTTTGTTCTTGTTCCTTTAATTCCAAAATCTCTTTATCGACCGGTAGCTGATGACCATGAGCATCAAATAGTGCAAACCGAATGGGAATATGGAATGGTTTTTTATCATGGCATTCAGGGGTTGGCGGGCAGTGTTGTTGCATCTTGAGGGTAAGCTGTCCTTGTGCATATTCACTGCTCACCAGTACCTCTGGGGTTCCTGCTTGACTATACCATCGTTTAAACTGAGTTAAATCAATGTGATTGGCATCTTCCATCGCCGCAACAAAATCATCAATAGTAACTGCCTGACCATCGTGACGTTTAAAATACAAATCCATACCCCGTCGAAAACCGTCTTTTCCGAGTAAGGTATGCTGCATACGAATCACTTCGGCACCTTTATTATAAACGGTTGCGGTATAAAAATTATTGATTTCTTGATAAGACTCTGGACGAACAGGATGTGCCATAGCACTCGCATCTTCAGGAAATTGCGCACTTCGTAACGCCCGAACATCCATAATTCGGTTCACATCTCGGGAATTCATATCTCGAGAAAACTCCTGATCGCGAAAAACAGTTAAGCCTTCTTTCAGACTTAATTGAAACCAATCGCGGCAGGTGACCCGATTACCGGTCCAATTATGGAAATATTCATGGGCAACAACCCCCTCGACATCAGCGAAATCTTGGTCCGTTGCGGTATCGGGACGGGCGAGAATGTATTTGGAATTAAAAATATTTAATCCTTTGTTTTCCATGGCGCCCATATTAAAATCACTGACTGCGACAATCATAAAAATATCGAGGTCATATTCACGCCCATAGACTTCTTCATCCCAACGCATGGATTTTTTCAATGATTCCATCGCGTGCAGACACTTATCTTCATTTCCTGGCTCAACATAAATACGCAAATCAATGGTTCGCCCGGAGCTGGTCACAAATGTATCGCGAATGCTCGCTAAATCACCTGCAACTAAAGCGAACAAATAGGATGGCTTTTTAAAGGGATCTTGCCAAATCACCCAATGACGCCCATCCGCAGCTGTCCCAGAATCAATCAAATTTCCATTGGATAATAAAACAGGATACTGTTTTTTATCAGCTGAAATGCGCGTTGTATAAGTCGTAAGGACATCCGGACGGTCAAGAAAATAAGTGATGCGGCGAAAACCCTCGGCCTCACATTGGGTACAAAACAAATGATTGGAACGATAAAGTCCGGATAATTGAGTGTTATTTTGTGGGTAAATACGCGTAACTATCTCTAATGTAAACTCATCAGGACAATTTTCAATAATGAGTGCATCAGGTTGCAGGACATAAGCAGATGGCTCCAATTTTTGACCATTCATATGCACACTAACCAACTCGAGCTCATCACCATATAAGTGCAAAGGACCTTCATGTTGTCGAATGAATTTAAGTTCATTAGTGACTAAGGCATGATCATCATAGAGGTCAAAATTTAAATTGACAGTCTCAATTGCAAAAAAAGGGGGCTGGTAGTTTTTTAAATAAACGGTAGTGTCAGGCATGATTAGTACATCCTTTGCAAAAAGCGATTAAGTTTATTGAGTTATATAACAATTTTCTTAGTTTAGCCTATAATGATTATAAAGGGGTAACTTCTTAGGTCAATCTTTATAAGTATTACGAAGTTAGCTGAAATTCACTTATTGCTTTTACCAGTAAAATGCAATAAATGTAAAGAAACACAAGATATCCTTCATAAGGATAAAAGGGGATGGCATATGAACACTCAAGACTTTTTAACCAGCTATACCAAACGATTTGTAGATAACAAAGAAGAAGAGATGAGTTTGGAGGAATACCTGGAATTGTGTAAAAATGACCCGTCTGCTTATGCCAATCCAGCGGAGCGCTTGCTCATGGCTATAGGCGAGCCTGAAATGATTGATACACGTCATGATCCTATTTTATCACGAATTTTTTCCAATAAGATCATCCCTCGCTATACGGTATTCCAAGATTTTTATGGTATGGAAGAACCGATAGAGCAAATTGTCGGTTTCCTAAAACACGCCGCTCAAGGCCTGGAAGAAACCAAACAAGTACTTTATCTTTTAGGACCTGTAGGAGGCGGTAAATCGTCTATTGCTGAAAAATTAAAAGATTTAATGGAGAAAATCCCTTTCTATGCCATTAAAGGTTCGCCGGTTTTTGAATCGCCATTGTCTTTATTTAATCCAACTGAAGATGCCGAGTTACTCCAGGAACGTTTTGGCATTCCCTCTCGATACTTGCGTTACTTGATGTCGCCTTGGGCAGTTAAAAGATTACATGAATTCAATGGGGATATTAGCCAATTTAGAGTCGTTAAAGTCAGACCTTCTCGTTTGAAACAAATCGCTGTATCCAAAACAGAGCCTGGCGATGAAAACAATCAGGACATTTCATCTTTGGTCGGTAAAGTTGATATTCGTAAATTAGAAAACTTTTCCCAAGACGATGCGGATGCATACAGCTACTCTGGTGGATTGTGTCGCGCAAACCGCGGTCTTTTAGAATTTGTCGAGATGTTCAAAGCGCCAATCAAAGTATTGCATCCCTTATTAACGGCAACGCAGGAAGGCAATTACAATGCGACTGAAGGTTTATCTTCCATTCCATTCGAGGGCATTATTTTAGCGCATTCGAATGAATCTGAATGGCAATCATTTAGAAACAATAAAAACAATGAAGCCTTTATAGACCGTATTAATATCGTGAAAGTGCCTTATTGTCTCCGTGTTTCTGAAGAAATTAAAATCTATCAAAAACTGATTGATAACAGTTCGCTAACTCATGCTCAATGTGCTCCAGGGACCTTGGACATGTTAGCGCAATTTTCGGTCTTAACCCGCTTAAAAGAGCCACAAAACTCCAGCATTTATTCTAAAATGCGTGTGTACAATGGAGAAAGCTTAAAAGATACTGATCCCAAAGCAAAATCATATCAAGAATATCGTGATTTTGCCGGTGTTGATGAGGGAATGAGTGGGGTATCCACTCGCTTTGCTTTCAAAATTCTTTCCAAGGTGTTCAATTTTGATCACAGTGAAGTTGCTGCAAACCCTGTCCATTTGATGTATGTATTGGAACGCCAAATTGAGCAAGAACAATTTCCCCAGGAAGTTCAGGAGTCGTACTTAGGTTTCATCAAAGAATACTTGGCACCGAAGTATGTCGAATTTATTGGTAAGGAAATTCAAACAGCCTACTTAGAATCCTATTCTGAATACGGACAAAATATCTTCGACCGTTACATTACCTATGCTGATTTCTGGATTCAAGATCAGGATTATCGAGATCCTGATACCGGAGAAATATTTGACCGTGCTTTATTAAATCAAGAACTTGAAAAAATAGAAAAACCAGCAGGAATATCTAATCCAAAAGATTTTCGTAATGAAGTCGTAAACTTTGTTTTACGTGCTCGTGCCAATAATCGTGGTAAGAACCCAGTGTGGAATAGTTATGAAAAATTAAGATCCGTCATTGAGAAAAAGATGTTTACCAATACTGAGGATTTATTACCAGTAATTTCCTTCAATGCCAAAGCATCAGAAGATGATAAGAAAAAACATGAAGAGTTTATTTCTCGAATGATTGATAAAGGATATACACGCAAACAAGTACGCTTGCTTTGTGAATGGTATTTGCGAGTACGTAAGTCACAATAATAAAACGCGTTCACTCGCATGAGAGAAAGCCAAGGGTACTGCTATTTGTAGTTGGGGATCTATGTAATGACGCTTACTTGAGTAGGCTGTTGTCCTTACTCAACTACAAATAGGTGCAAGATAAAAGATTATTTGGGGCTAAATTATGTCGCAATTGATTGATAGACGACAAAATGCAGGGAAAAAAAGTACGGTTAATCGCCAACGCTTTCTTCGTCGTTATAAAAATCAGATCAAACGAGCCGTCTCTGATGCTGTGGGCAAACGAAGTATTACCGAAATTGATCAGGGTGAGCAAATAACGATTCCAGCCAAAGATATTTCTGAGCCTGTATTTCACCGCGGCCAAGGTGGACATATAGAACGCGTGCTCCCAGGAAATGATAATTTTATTACTGGCGATAGAATTAGAAGACCCAGTGGCAGCTCGGGTAGTGGTGGAGAGGGTTCTAATGCCAGCGACAGTGGCGAAGGCGAAGATAATTTTGTTTTTGAATTATCTCGGGAGGAATTTCTTGATCTGTACTTTGAAGATCTGGAATTACCCGATTTGATTAAGAAAGAATTAGCCCGCGTTAGCACCTTCAAAACAGTACGAGCTGGAGTCACCACCAGTGGTATTCCAAACAATATTAATGTGCTTCGCTCGATGAAACAAGCAACTGGGCGTCGAGTGGCTTTAGCCTCCCCCTATAAAAAACAATTAAGAGAAGCGTTAGAGGAGCTAGAGCAATTGCAAGCGCAGCCTATTCAAGACACTGAAATCCTAAGGGATCTACAAAAGAAAGTTGAATTGCTGAAAAGGAAAATACAAACTGTACCGTTTATCGACACCATTGATTTACGCTATAACTTTCGCGTTCGTGTGCCTTCACCATCCACTCAAGCCGTGATGTTTTGTGTTATGGACGTATCCGGCTCCATGGATGAAGCGAAAAAAGACATCGCAAAACGCTTTTTTATTCTGCTTTACATGTTCCTTACCAAAAATTATGAAAAAATAGAATTGGTATTTATTCGGCACCATACATCCGCTAAAGAAGTAAATGAAGAAGAGTTCTTTTATTCTCGCGAAACAGGAGGCACTGTAGTTTCCAGCGCCTTGGAACTTTTGAGTACGATTATTGAGACACGTTATCCTCCAGAGGCTTGGAATATTTATGTAGCCCAAGCATCGGATGGGGATAATTGGAATGCGGATTCGCCCTATTGCCAGGAGTTACTGCAAGATAAGATTATGCCTTTATTACAATATTTTGCGTACATAGAAATCATGCCACGCCATCATCAAAGTTTATGGGAAGTCTATCAATTGGTGAAAGAGAGCTACCCTAATTTTGCTATGGAGAACATTGATACGGTCGCAGACATCTATCCCGTATTTCATGAGCTATTTAAAAGGAAAACTGCATGAAAAAGAAGAAGCCATTATCCACTGGTGCAGAATGGACCTTTGAATTAATTCAAGACTACGATCGCGAAATTGCGCGCATTGCTAAAGATTTTAAATTAGATACCTATCCCAATCAAATTGAGGTGATTACCGCCGAGCAAATGATGGATGCTTACGCTTCCGTAGGCATGCCTATTGGATATCATCATTGGTCTTTTGGCAAACATTTTGTGGGCGTTGAAAAGAGTTATAAACGAGGGCAAATGGGTTTGGCCTATGAACTCGTGATTAATTCAAATCCATGCATTTCTTATCTCATGGAAGAAAATACTATGGCGATGCAAGCGCTCGTGATTGCTCATGCGTGTTATGGCCATAACTCTTTTTTTAAAAATAATTATTTGTTTAAGATGTGGACTTCTGCAGATGCCATCATCGATTATTTAGTATTCGCTCGAAAATACATCAGTGATTGTGAGCAACGTTATGGCATCAATGAAGTCGAAGCCATCTTGGATGCCTGTCATGCATTGATGAACTATGGTGTAGACCGCTACAAGCATCCTGCTCCTTTATCCATCCAGGAAGAAAAAATTCGCCAACAAAACCGCGAAATTTACATGCAATCCCAGGTCAATGAATTATGGCGAACCATCCCGCAAAGTAGGCAAGTCGCCGAAGAGACAAAGAAAAAACGCTTCCCTGAAGAACCACAAGAAAATATTTTGTATTTTATAGAAAAAAATGCGCCCTTATTAGAACCTTGGCAAAGAGAAATCGTGCGTATCGTACGCAAAATGGCCCAATATTTTTATCCTCAAGGGCAAACCAAAGTGATGAATGAAGGATGGGCCTGTTTTTGGCACTATACGATTTTACATGCACTGTATGATGAAGGTTTGGTTACCGATGAGTTCATGTTGGAGATCTTACAAAGCCATACTAACGTCATTATGCAACCGTCTTATAACAGCCCTTATTACAGCGGCATTAATCCCTACACGTTGGGATATCATATGATGCAAGACATCAAACGGATTTGTGAGAGTCCTACGGAAGAGGATAAAGCTTGGTTCCCTTACTTAGCCAATACCGATTGGCTAAGCAGCCTGGATAATGCCATGCGCCATTTCAAGGATGAAAGTTTTATTGCCCAGTATTTATCACCTAAATTAATTCGTGATTTAAAATTATTCCACATCATTGATGATGACCGCAGTCCCGATTTGTATGTGAATGCAATTCATAATGAGTCAGGATATCAAAAAATAAGAGAAGCATTATCACGACAATACAATTTAGGTTACTTAGAACCGGATATTCAAATTGATTCTGTTGACGTGCAAGGCGATCGCTCAATGACCTTAAGATACACTCAGCAAAATAGGGTGCCTTTGGGTAATACTACGCTGGATGTGCTGAAACATCTCTATTCTTTATGGAAATTTCCCATTATTTTGCAAGCAGTGAATTCCGACAACGAGATCACCGAAGAATATCATTGCCCGCCATTGGCTAACCCAGCACTTTAATCTTTTTTCAGGAAACACCCTTCGCAACAAGGATAACCTGGGTTACGGCTTGACCTAACCCAGGCCACAAAAATACTTAATTCGTTTTAACTTCTTCAGGAATTTCAGTACTTGCATACACCTTAATCGCCCCCTCGAGGTAAGGATCCAGATTCAGCACCGCGGCGAAGGCTTTAGCCGCTACTTCATTAGTATGGAGATACCAATCACTCAGGTCATCAGAATAATATTGCACAATCATCGGCTTAAATAGTGCAAATGCAACTTCATCGAAGTATCTTGTGCCAACGCCTGCTCTCACAAAATATTTGTTCCCTTTGAGTGCTTGATTAAGCAACTCCGCAGCGTCATCAGGAGAACTGGGCGCATGGGCTTCGACAGGTACAGAATCAGATGAGTAAACCTTTACAGTGACTGCTAATTTATCCCCATATTCATGAACACGATTGATGAAAGAGGCTAATGCAAGTGCTTTATCCTCATTACAAACAGTCACTTTGATTTCCATTTCAAGCCCATCACCAGTTAAATCATTCACCTTCACACAGGGATCAGCATTTAGGGTGGCACTCAACTGATTATTTAATAAGTACCAGGGGGGAAGAAGCTTGCCCGCACTTGCGGTGAAGGTCATACTGCTTAAAATGATACCCAGAAATAGCCCTACTTTATTTACTACTCGATTCATCATTACATCTCACACTGATTAAAGGAACACATCGCCTCTATGAGTTCTTCCATCTCTTGATCACCTCTCGGGCTATCCCGCATCACGGTCAAGTTTGCTGCACCCCATCGGAGAAGATCCCTTTAGGGCGGATAAGGGTATTGATTGTGGCCAACAAGCCCTTACTCCCCCCACGGCTTAGTCGCAGGGGCAGGACATCGGAGAAGAGCACGACTGGGCTTGCAGGTGCATCTAAGATTCAGATGAATTCATAGGGACATAAATTACTCTGAAGCCATTTCAATAGCAAAAGCCAAGGCTAATTTCGAGAAATTAGTCATGTGCTCAAGGCTTAATCGGTCCATAGTATCTTGCGAACTATGAATGTAAGGATTGTGCTCTTCAAAATTAGACTCACATGGGAACGCTGCTGGAATTCCCACCTCATCCCAAGAAGCATGGTCGCTGCAACCATATCCACATTCTGAATAAGCAACTGGAACCTGGACATAGGTGCTAATTAATTCAGCCACAAAATTGCTCAAACTCTGGTCGGTATAATCAGTAAATACCCACATGGTTGGATCTTTAGGATTTACACGATAGCCGGTCATATCAAACTGGATCGCGGCTTTTACTGGAATGGAGTTATCCATAAAATGTTCGACGACATATTGAGAACCGACTAAACCACGCTCCTCAGCAGCATACCAAATAATGTAAATAGGGCGTTTAAACGTTGTTTTGGAAGACAAAAGAATTCGCGCCATTTCCATAACAGATGAAGAACCACTGCCATCATCCCCAGCCCCTGGCATACGACCATCAAGCGTATCCATGTGGGCACCGATTACCACTGCAGGCGCATTGATGTCCTTACCGATGACCGTTACTAATGACGGTTGCTTATAATAACTGCCTGTTTTCACGAAAAATGAGGTTGTATCAGTGCGACCACTGGCCTCGACCATACCATCAAAGGTTTTTTTCAACCATTTTGCTGCATCCACTCCCGTATCTTTAGTCGCTGAACGGTTATGAAACGAAGTCAGTTGTGTCAAGGTATTCCAAATATTGGCTGGCTGCACATTCTCTAATGCCGCATTGACTTCATCTTGATGCTTAATTTCATAAACAGTGCTTGATGGCTGTGCTGCTTTAATGGTTTTTTTCTGAAGGATTCTTTGTGCGGATTGCTTTTTGGCCTGAAGTAAAGAACCGATGATGTGGTGGCTTACATTCACAAAACGACCACAATTCACTTGATCGGCCAAATGACTTAGTGCATTTACATCCGCTGCAGAAATATCAATAATTTTAAATTGTTTATTTTCTGCCAAGACTTCATAAGGAGTAGTAATTTTTGCTGCAAGACATTGAGGGACTTGCAACTGTTCATGAACAGGGGGATTTGCCGCTAAAACAGGGGTACTAGCAAGCACCGAGCCCACCGCAATATAAGTCATCCATTGATTCAAACGCATTTCTACTCCTAGGTTAAATTAAATTCTAAAAGGTGATTTTATCGTAAAAATCCACTTTACCTAAATTCTGCAGTGGGATCTACTGTTTAATTTAAGTTTTCTTCAATAAAAAAATAACCAAATGATTCATTTTTAATCTTATCGCTATTGATAATCATTTTCATTTGAGATACAGTTTTAAGCCCAATCCATTAGTTGAGCAAATAAATGGCAGCAAACAGAAAGAAGTTCAAAAAAATTCCTCGTTACCTTGCTCTGGGTTCCCTTACCGTAGGAGCCAGTTTAATTCTTGGCTTTTTAAGTTTTGGAGGGATGTATGCATTATATCCAGCTTTATTTTTAGCATGTGCTACTTTTGGCCTTTCCGTAGCCTATGAAGGTGAAATATATTTACAAAATATTAAAGGGGCTTTTAAAAAGTTATTTAAACAAAATTACTTAGAGAATCACCTGGCCAAAGAATATTTGCTAGAGCATTTCCCTCAAGATATTGATTCTAAAGAAACCCCTCAATTTTTCAAGGATTATGATATCCAACTCAAACTGCTCAGTGAGTTTCATCATAAACCACTCAATAAAGAGAGCAGAAAACGCAAAAAGCAAATAGAAAAAACTCTCGCGGATATGGAAAAATGGTTCGCCTTACAATTATTTGCAACCAAAGAAAAGAAAAAACAATCTGCTTACGCCGAAGAATTAAGTCAGTGGCTTAAAAGCCATGAACAAAATGAATGGCAAGCACGTTTAGAAAAACGCCGATCCACATTTCAGATTGTTAAAGGGTTTAGTCTTCTCGCGGCAACCTTTATGGGGCTTGGTAGCACCTACCTGATTGTCGAAGCCTTTAGCGTGATTCCTTTGATAGCCGCCATCCCCTTTGCTTTTTGGCCCATTTTCATTGTGCCCATGGCTCTAGTTGCTGGGGCTGCTTATGGAATGTTGATTTATAATACCGTCACCGATCTCATTAATAATGATACACTCAACAGCTGGTATAATCGACTTCGCAATGACTTGAGTCAAGGCCTAACCGTCCGTAATCTCTTTATGGCCGCCATGGCTGTTCTTTTAGTCAGCTTAGCCATTGCGCTTACTGTGTGTACTGCAGGTACCTGGTGGACTGTAGCAACCAGTGCACGTCCTTTATTTGAGTGGATGAAAAGAATGCCCAGTTTTGTTATGGGCGTGATTAATCCCATCATTACTGGATTATCCGCTATATTCTTTAATATTCAAAACTCATTAGAATCCTTGGAGATGGTCTATGAGGCTACCGCCCCGGATGCAGACACGGATGCCCAAAAGAAGACTAATGTATTTCAGCGCACGTACCAGGAAATCGCTAATGTACTCACTCATGTATGGAATACTGAGAATTGGTTGCAGCTCCTTAACCCATTCCGCCTTCTATTAAAATTAACGATTACACCACTACGTATCCTGCTTTTCCTAGGGCATTTAGTGAGTGTTGCACTGACTTCAGATCGCATGCCCGGCGTGCCTCAAATCCTGTCTGCACTTGTAGCAATTATCTGTGAGGGCTTCGAAGATGCTCATTATTTTGTTGGAGCGAATCAAAAAGCAAAAACAGTATTGGAAGAGCGTCTCGGTTCTGAAGCAGACCATCAAAACGCAGATATTCCAACGTTCCTTCTCAAAGTTCTGGCTTCACCTGTGTATTTTTTCGCAGCAGGTTGGGATTGTTTGGCAAGTAAAATGAATCGTTCCGTCTCTGGTGATGCTCCCCCCTTGCAACCTAAGAGACTTACTCTGGCTGAGGCATTGAATAAACAATTAGGTATTGAAAAAGAAGTAGACGTCCAATTAGCCGAAGATGTGGAACGTCCATCAACAGAGTGGCAGGCTGAACATACTGTTTCTCTGATTGAAAAATATGAAAGAAAACATTTGGATACGGTTTGGCTAGGCGATGAAATTGCTGGAAAGAAAAAAGCAGCTCTCGAGAACTTGAAAACGGAAATTCGCCAAAACAATGGTTCTTCATTGGCTAGTGTACTTGCGCAGGCAAAAAGGAATCCTGTTTATAATCAGCATCGATTATTTGCGCTACAAGACGATGAGCTCACTGCCACCCAAGAATTTATTGCCGACTTACCAGAGCGTGTTCATGCAATTTAATGCATTTTCATTCTTTAAAAATCCCTATCAACACAATGGGTAGGGATGGCAATCTGAGCCCTACTCCTTACTTTCATTTTTTATTATGCCAAAACAACGCGCTGGATTTTCGGCAGAGGCGATGACAAATTGGACTGAATTATCCTATTCAGTCAAGGAAAACATGGGCATCAAAATCTTTGGTGTCCGTTAAACCCACACGTTTATTTAACTATAAAGCAAATGACTTGTGTTCTTATATAAGCAATAATGCACTAAAATTGAGATCGTTCAATTCGTTGCCTAAATCATTTTGTTAGCTCAAATATGCTTTTGGAGGAATCTGTTGCAAAAAATTCTAACTCAGAGTATCGCTTTATTTTTTCTATTTATTGGCATGTGCTGTGCACAACAACGTGACATTGCAATTACCATTGATGACTTGCCTCTTATTGATGCCCCCCCCCAGGCCATTGAACAGATAGTTCATAGCCTGGTGAAACATAAAGTTCCTGCAATAGCATTTATCATTGGCAACCGAGTCAACCAAGAAACCGTAGCACAATTTAAACTATTTCAACACAATGGATTAGAGTTGGGAAACCATACTTATTCCCATTTGAATTTAAAGCATGTTTCTTGTGAACAATACATTGATGATTTGATTAAAGCAGATGTAATTCTTACCCATTATATGTCACAGCCTAAGTACTTTCGCTACCCATACCTTTCTGAGGGTAAATTGTGGCGCAAAAGTGTTATTCGTCACTATCTCAATGAGAATCATTATATAGTTGCCCCAGTCACCATTGACAGCAGAGACTTTGAGTTTAACGACGAATTAGTTAAACGTCTCAAACAAAATCCCTCTGCCTCGATAACTGACTTTAAAAAACGTTATCTTCAATATGTTTGGCAACGGACGCTAACTGCTGAAAAAAATACTCCTGGAAAGCAAGTCTTACTCATCCATGCAAATTTACTAAACAGTTATTTTTTAGATGACTTATTGCATATGTTTGAAGAGCATGGCTATCATTTTATTTCACTAGGTGACGCATTAAAACCGCAATAAAATAGGGCTTAAGTCCACTAGAAAAGGCCTATCCTTAGCTTAGAAAATGCCATGCCATGAGCCGGCTCGCTGACATTTTGTGCTGTATTGCCATTTCATTAGGCCTATAACCATGTCGAACTGTCATGGTTATAGACCCGTCGGGGATGGATAACGCAGCGGGCACTTTAACCCAGGCGTAATTTTGCATCACCGAGAATATGGAGCATATCTATCGCAACGGTGGCACCTACTAAAGCAGTGGTTTGAGCTACATCATAGGGCGGAGATACCTCAACTACATCCCCGCCAACCATGTTCAATCCCACCAGGCCCCATAAAATTTCTCGCTGCATTGCAGAGGATAATCCGCCTGGCATCGGGGTTCCTGTACCAGGGGCGAACGCAGGATCCATGCAATCCACATCAAGGCTGATATAACATTTTCGATCGCCAACTATCTTTTTTATTTGTTCTACTACAGCTTGGCTCCCCATTTGGAAACATTGATTTGCAGTAATTACGTGTAATTTGGGGGTTTCTGGAACACTTGTACGAATGCCAATTTGAACAGAATGCTTAGGATCGATAAGTCCCTCTTTGGCGGCGTAATAAAACATGCTGCCATGAGTCAAATGAGGCATTTGCACTGTATCAGTATGTGCATCAAAATGGATTAATGATAGCGTTCCATGTTGACCTGCTAGCGCTTTGATAGCGGGATAAGCAACTAAGTGATCACCACCCAATCCCAAGGTAAAAATACCGTGTGAGCACAGCTCATTGATAGCCGCTTCAACGTTTTCCAACATATGATTAATTTGACCCGGAAAAAAGCCAATGTCCCCATAATCAATCATTTTAAATTGTTCATTTAATCGATAGGTATGCGGCCAACACGTCCCAAGTATACTGAGGTAGCATGAAAGATCTCGAATGCTTCGAGGTCCAAATCGTGCCCCAGAGCGATTGAAAGTACTTAAATCAAAGGGAACGCCATAAACGGCAAGATCGACTCCTTGGAGATTTCGTGTGTACTCCGAACGGAAGAACGTGGTAATGCCTTCATAGGGTACTGATTTCGTTAGTATCGGTTTCTGTGATGCAGGATCATTATGTGACATAATCAACTCATTCCATGTTGTTTGATTGCGGAAGTGCTTATAAACAGACTACGCAGTTAATTATAGACCAAATAAAACTGGATATCGGGAGAGGATGACACTCAATGTGCCGTCATTTTTTTGAATACCCTCCGCAAATAAACCCCTGACCTGATCCCCTAATGCATCTAGGATTTGTTCGCATTTTATTGCCTGTTTAAAGCAGCTCGTTTGTTAGTGTCATTCAACATAAATCCGCGTGTTCACCTCATCGAGCCTTTAAGTGAATAACAGCCCTATCGCCCTGCACGCACGCTTGCCGAAAACTCAATCGGGTTGGATACAAAAAGAGTGGTTATCAAAATCAAATCAATTTCTGCTCAATAACATGAGTTGTAGTTACAAACTCTTTTATTTATGTCAAGATTCTTGCAGTAAAAACTTCTGAGTAAGTACTTAATATTCAGAGAGGAGTTAGGCGAAAAAACTGAATGGAACCAACTACTTTTTAACTCAACTTATAGTTTATGGATTAACTGATGATGATAAGATATTTAAGGAATATAGTCGTTGCGTTTCTGTTGATGGTGTGTCACAACGTTTACTCTGGGGGGAGTACGCTTTTTAATGTTTCTGCAACAGGGACTCCAGCCCAAGTAAATCTTACCCTATGCTTAAACGGAAAAAGAGCTGTTTCTTGTCAAAATTATAATGTTGCCGCCTTAACATTAAGTATTCTTACAACCATACCCAATCATACCTATCCAGAAGCTGGGATCAAAATAAATACACCAGGTTATGCCCTCTCAGGTTGTCACTTGCAAGGCAATGGATATTGCCTCTTTTCGGTGAGCAACACGAAAGCAGCAATTATTCCGCTGACACCGCCGACATGCCAAGCGGATGTCATTGCTTTTACGCCAACAGTAACTCACGTTAACAATCCTATTGGAAATACCCCTCAGCTTTCACAGCAATTTACAATCAGTATGACCATGTGTAATTCGCTAGGAAAGCCAATTATTCCCAGCGAGAGCAACCCAATCCATGTGGATGTTTATGGGGCACCAGAGGGAGTGATTTCGCCAACATCAACAACGACGAGCACTGGATCAGTCACTTTTACCTACACTGGCCAACCATTTCCGAACAACATTTCGATCAATGCCTGGATTAGTGATAGTACCAATAATGGTGCCGCACTTGGGGTAACCCAGGTGCTGCAACAAAATACGCCGTCGTGTACGTATGGCAGTACAAGTTATCAAGTACCGTTAGTACAAACACTACCTAATGCCTTACAGATAATGGCCGATGTAGGCTACAACGTGACCTCGGCAACAGATACTCTGACTCATTTCACGATTGATACGGGTTCTTTAGGAGTTATTGTGCCGAGCGTTGAGCTTCCTAGAACCCCTAGTGTAATCGGCCCAGGGGCACCGGGCGTTAAATATTATGACAGCAGCGGCAATACTTATTCAGGAAATTACTACCTTGCACCGGTAAGAGTAAAAACCGCCAGTGGTACAGTACAAACGTATCCTATTATGGTTCTTGGAATTGACAAAGCTTACTGTAGTGGCCCCACTACCAAGTCGTGCTATTCAAACCCACCCTTGCCCGATCTGCATTACCTGGGTGTTGGTTTTAACCGAAACAGTACTACCGCCGGAGATTTATTTAACTCGCCTACGGCTAATGCTTTTCTTCATTTAACCAATGCACAAAATGGCACCAATCTGAGTCCAGGTTATTACCTCACACCTAATGATGGGATGGCTGCTACAGGATTAACTCTGGGAATTACAACCAATAATCAATACAACGTGGTCAAATTAACACCTGACCCAAATGTGCCTGGTGACTTTTATCCTCAGGCAGGATGTTACAGTTTTCCCAGCGCTCCGCTACCCAATCAGTTCTGTGGTACAGCGCTTCTCGATGTCGGCATCGACTCGATGTTCATTGACTTGCCCAAAGCCCAATGGCCCGCAGGAACTTATAACTCCAGAGATGAGGTGCCTGCAGGAATAAATATGGCGATTTTAATGGGGGCATTAAGTACACCAGCAATGCAATACCATTTCACCGCAGTTGACGGTACTCCCCCGAGCAATAGTGCAACCCCTACTGTAGTACAATGGATTGATAGCACGGCGAGCGGCCAAATCTTCGTGAATACAGGTCGACGACCATTGTACCTTTACGACTATTTCTATAACGGCCAGTGTGGGCAGGTGGGCTTTAAACAGTTACCATAAATTGGGCGACGGACGAAAATAAATGGGTGCAAAAAGAAATCAAACTTCCGAAGCCTCACGCCAATCTGCGGAGAATGCCGCTGATCGTGTATTTCTGCAAACGGAACAACATCTTCGGAATATTATTGAACATGCCCCCACCGGCCTGGTGACTATGTCTATTAACGGAGATCTATTGCAAGTTAACCCTGCTTACTGTGAGATCACCGGTTATTTCAAGGAAGAGTTAGAAGGCATGAATTATAGAGCATTGAGCTTGGATGATGATCTCGCCGTAGATAACTATAAAGTACAGCAATTACTTGAAGGAAAAATCAGCTCCTGTAGGCTTGAACAACGTTATCTCCGAAAAGATAGTAAAATTATATGGGTCCAAGTCACTTGCTCGATCCTAAGAGATGATTCGACGAATAATCCACTGTATTTTATTGCCCAGATAGAAGACATCACCCCACGTAAAGAAGCTGAACATACTCTTAAAAACAATCAAACTTATCTCAGAAACATAGTCGAACATGCGCCAGTAGGGATTGTCACTATTTCACTTGATGGTCAATTATTAGCTACCAATCCTGCTTATTGTAGAATTACGGGTTACAATAAAGGCGAGCTTGAACAGATGAATTATAAACAGCTCACTTATGATGAAGACTTTTCAATCGATGCATTAAAAGTACAAGAATTGCTGGTTGGCACAACTGATTCTTATCAACTGGAACAACGTTACGTACGTAAAGATGAGACGATTATTTGGGTATTGGCAATTCGCTCACTTGTCCGTGATAGCGATCCAGAGGGCCCGTTATATTTTATTGCGCACGTTGTAGATATTACTGAGCGCAAAAAAGCGGAACTCCTGTTAAGAGAAAGTGAAGCACTATTCCGCTCCATTATGAACAACGCGCCCATAGGCATGGCTATTCAATCGTTAGATGGTCAATTTTTACAAGTAAACCATGCACTTTGTGAGATCACCGGCTATCAAAAAGAAGCCTTAGAAAAACTAAGCCTGCATGATATTGTTTATCCTGATGACTTAGCAAATGAGAGTAACCAAATACAGCGCCTGATTGAAGGCAAAGATCGTTATTATCAAATTGAAAAACGCATCCGTAGAAATGGGGTCTTTGCCTGGGTAGAAATTACCCGATCGATTTTGCGCAATACCCACACTGGCGCCCCCTTGTATTTTATTGTTCAAGTAGAAGACATCAATGAACAGATACTAAACAGGGAGAAAATTCGCTATCTCGCCTATCATGATATCTTAACGGGTTTACCCAACCGTCAGCTTTTATATGAACAATTAATCAAGACACTTGCACTTGCTAAACGGTATGAGCGCATTTTTGCAATCCTGTTTATTGATCTTGATAAGTTCAAAAATATTAATGATACCTTTGGTCATGATGTCGGCGATAATCTGCTTAAGGAAGTGACATCAAGATTAAATAAATCCTTTCGAGCTAGTGATTTGCTTGCACGTACAGGAGGTGATGAGTTCATCCTGGTGCTCACAGAAATTAAAGCACCGCAAGACGCAGCGATTGTTGCGGAGAAAACCCTGAAAATCATCAGGCAACCCATCACGATTTGCGACCAATCCATGCAAATTGCAGCCAGTATTGGCATCGTTACCTATCCAGAACATGGGCATGATATTACTGAGTTAATGAAAAAAGCGGATAGTGCCATGTATACCGCTAAATATGCGGGTGGAAATCAATATCATTTTTATTAAAAATGATTCAGTTGACTGCTTGTAGCCTGGGTTCTGCGACGCGACACCCAGGCTACAAGGCAGGAGAATTTTTAATGAATTAATTACTCTGTAGCAATAATTCCTTAGCATGAGAACGCGTTTGCTCTGTTATGGTCAAGCCTCCCAACATACGCGCAATTTCATCCACTTTTTCATTAGACTGTAACAAGGAAATCCTGGTAAAGGTTTCTTTATTATCGCTTCGTTTTTCAACCATAAAATGGTTATGCGCTGAGGCGGCAACCTGTGGTTGGTGCGTGACACAAAATACTTGTAACCGCTCACCTAATTTACGAAGCATCTGACCGACCAGGGCAGCTGTAGCACCACCAATTCCTACATCCACTTCATCAAACAATAAAGTAGGTGTTGTCCCTTGTTGGGCAGTAATCATTTGTATGGACAAGCTAATTCGTGAAAGTTCACCGCCTGAAGCTACTTTACTGAGCGAATCAAGTTCCATACCCGGATTGGTGCATACTTTGTATTCCACTTTATCCATCCCATGGACCTGCATTTTTTCTAGTGGAGTGATTTCGATTTCGACCCAACCTTTAGGCATACCCAGCTGCTGAATACTGGCTGTAATTTCCTTAGCCAATTTTTTTGCTTGTCCTTGCCGTTCTTTTCTTAATTTAAGGGCAGCGGCTTCATAGGCGGCAACCAGCTGACGATGTTCGATTTTTAATTGTGCTAATCTGCTCTCGCTGTCTTGCATAGTATCTAACTCTTTTTGCAAGTTCGACGCATGTTCATGAAGCTGGCTGCTATCAATATGATATTTACGCGCAAGCTGATGGATTAGACTCATCCGCGTTTCTATTTCATCTAACCGTTCTGGATCCAGATGCACCCGGTCAACAAATTGCTGCATTTCATCGATTGCTTCTTCGCATTGAATCAATGCACCATTGATTAATTCAAAGGTATTTTTAATCGGTGCTTGTTCTGCGGGTAATTGACTGAGGAGCTGCAGAATCTGATTTAAGCCTGTACACAGGTTAGGCTCATCTTCGGAATTCAATAATCCATGTATTTGCTGACTTTTTTGTAAATACTCTTTTGCATGATGCAGCATTTGATGTTCTTGATACAAAGTTTCCATTTCATTTTCATGCAAGTTCAACGCTGATAATTCTTCAATTTGGAATTGTAATAACGCAATCCTATCCGCTTGCTGCTCCTGCCCTTGTAATACATCAATTTCTTGCTGAATTTTTTGACATTGTTTGTACAGGCGAGCCACCTCATCCAGCAAGAGCTGGTTCTTGCCGTATTGATCTAACTGTTGACGATGTGTCGTATGATGCATCAATGTTTGATGCTGGTGCTGTCCGTGAATATGGACCAGTTTTTCACTTAATTCTTTTACCTTTTGTAATGGAAAAGGTTGGCCGTTAATATAAGATTTGGAGCGGCCTTCGGCATAAATCACACGCCGCAAATAAATTTCACCATCATCGCATGGAACATCATGTTCTTCTAACCATTGCGCCGGTTCAGAGCCTTGTCCCACAAAAAATCCTGCGGTGATGTCACATTTTTCTTGGCCAGGCCGAATCACGGAAGCATCTGCTCTATCACCTAATGCCAACATCAACGCATCGATCATAATCGATTTACCCGCACCGGTTTCACCAGTGAACGCGGTCATCCCTTGAGTAAAATCTAACTCCAGGTGCTGCACAATCGCAAACTGTTCAATGCACAAAGTAGTGAGCATGTTCTATCCTTGATGTTTGGATTCCCAACCAAGCTTTGATCGTAATGTATCATAATAATGATAATCAAGAGGATGCAACAGCCGTAATTGGTGACCATTTTTTTGAATGCCGACCTTTTGTCCGGGTTTGACCATTCTTGACTCATGACCATCACAACTCACTCGCAGATCAGATTCGTTAAACTGGCTGATATGCAGTTCAATTTTAGCCTCTCCATCAATAACCAATGGACGCGAACTCAAGCTATGGGAAAACATCGGCACCAAAACGATGGCATTCAAGTGCGGATGCATGATTGGACCACCTGCAGATAAAGCATAGGCCGTCGAGCCTGTGGGTGTGGATAAAATCATCCCATCAGAACGGTAATGACTTACCAATTGTTGATTGATATATACGGAAAATTCTACGAGATGTGTTTCTCTTCCACGACCTAAAACCACATCATTGAGGGCATCACCTTCAAAATAAGTATGGTCTTCATCGTATATCCGCGTATGCAGAAGAAAGCGTTTTTCTTCTTCATAATGACCCGTTAAAACGGCACTCAGCTGGGACTCCAACTCATGAGGCAGAATATCGGTGAGGAATCCTAAGCGTCCTCGGTTAATCCCAATGACTGGCGTATCGACCCTGATCGCCATACGGGCTGCTGAGAGCAGACTTCCATCACCGCCAACAACGATAATCAAATCATTTTTTTCGCCCATATCTTCTCTGGCTAGGACCGGGATTTTCACATCAAATCCCGTAGCCGTGTCGATATCTTGATAGACTTGAACATTTTGTTTTTGCAAAAAATCAATCAAACGATATAAAGTTTCATTCACCCCTTGATTCGCCCTGTGCTGGCGGGCATACAAGATGATCCGTTTGAATTGAACTTTATTCTTCAATGTTTGCTGTTCTTGATGCTTTTTTTCGTTCATGTTCTTTCAATGATTTTTTTCGTAACCGGATAGAATCAGGAGTTACCTCAACTAATTCATCGTCATCTATAAATTCCAGGGCCTGCTCTAAAGTTAACTTAACTGCAGGAGTTAATATAATGTTTTCGTCAGAACCGGAGGCACGGATATTTGTTAATTGTTTTTCTTTCGTAACATTCACCACCAAATCATTATCCCGTGCATGAATTCCAACAATCATTCCTTCGTAACATACGGTTTGCGGTTCAACGAACAATCTACCCCGCTCTTGCAAATTGAATAACGCAAAAGCACGAGCCATTCCTTGACAATTAGCAATCAACACCCCGTTAGCTCGCTTTCCTATGCGTCCTTTTATAGCTGGACCATAATGATCGTAAACATGATACATCAACCCTGTACCGGAGGTAGAGGACAAAAATTCATTATGAAAACCGATGAGACCGCGAGTAGGAATCATATAGTCAAGACGTACGCGACCTTTGCCATCGGGAACCATATTTTGTAATTCACCGCGACGCTCACCCAATTTTTCCATAATGGAGCCTTGATGATTTTCTTCCACATCGACAGTCAAATGCTCATAGGGTTCTTGTTGTTCCCCATCGACTTCACGAATAATGACTTCCGGCTTACTGATCGCAAGTTCATAACCTTCACGACGCATTGTTTCAATGAGAATGGATAAATGCAATTCGCCACGACCAGAAACGCGAAATTTGTCGGGATCGTCACAATCTTCAACCCGTAACGCCACATTATGCAACAATTCCGTTTCCAAACGTTCCCGAATTTTGCGCGAAGTAACAAATTTTCCTTCTTGGCCTGCGAAAGGTGAATCATTGACTTGGAAGGTCATGCTAATTGTTGGCTCGTCAACCGAAAGAACAGGCAAGCCTTCAACGATATTGGGATCACAAATCGTATCGGAAATTTTGATGCCCTCAATACCGGTAATGGCAATAATATTACCTGCACTGGCTTCTTCGACTTCAACTCGTTCAAGCCCTTTAAAGCCTAATAATTGCAATAAGCGACCTGAGCGAATATTCCCATCTTTATCAATAATCTTCACTGCAGATTTCGCTTTAATTTGTCCACGAGTGATGCGGCCTATACCAATTGTCCCAACATAAGAGGAATAATCTAAAGAACTGATTTGCATTTGGAAAGGACCATCTGCATCCACTTTAGGCGCCTCTACTTTATCGATAATGGTCTGCAATAAAGCACTCATATCGGTCGCTTCGTCTTCCAAATTCAATTTAGCATAGCCATTTAAGGCAGAAGTATAGACAACAGGAAAATCCAATTGGGCATCTGTGGCACCCAAATTATCGAACAGATCAAAAACTTGATCCATAACCCAATGAGGCCGTGCTCCGGGACGATCAATTTTATTAATCACCACAATAGGATTTAATCCCCGCGCAAAAGCTTTCTGGGTCACAAAACGTGTTTGAGGCATCGGTCCATCTACGGCATCAACCAACAGCAATACGCTGTCAACCATTGATAAGATACGCTCTACCTCGCCACCAAAGTCAGCATGTCCCGGGGTATCAACAATATTAATTTGATGATTTTTCCAATACACACAAGTATTTTTTGCAAGAATGGTAATGCCCCGCTCCTTTTCTAAAGCATTGGAATCCATCACGCGTTCAACTTTGGGTGCTCTCTCGTTAAGAGTACCTGTTTGTTGGAGTAATTTATCTACTAGCGTGGTTTTACCATGGTCAACGTGGGCGATAATGGCGATATTGCGAATCTGATCAATCATAAATAACCTTTGAAGGAAAAAGCTGAGTGTTTGTTCATAGATTTGACATTATACATCAATAAGCAGCTAAAACCTATCTGCTTATTGTATTTTAGCAGTAAACTGCACTTATATCCTAGCGAGTGCCGCTGTCGATTGCTCTTTGCCTGGGTCCTGCGGCTGGTCCGCAGGGTGTGGTTTTTATCGCAACGCCCTTGCACCCTGAAATAATCCCTGGGACAAGGCTAGAGCAAGAACTGATTTTTGAGAGATACCGAAGATTCAACGGCTTACACCTAACCAGACAATAGCCTATTACGCTACTAATTACTGCTCTTTAATCTACCAATTATTTTTTAGCTGCTAAAATAATAATGAGGGGTTAAAAATAGGGAGTAATGATGAAAAAACTAATTTTACATCCCACTGACATTAGCCAATGGCATGCATTGGTTAATGAGGCGCAAGCCGCAACTCAATTGATACTCACTGAGAATACTGAAAGTTATTTGGTATTTTTGTTAATGCGTTTCTCTCAAGGGCCTAAATTGATTGAATCGGTTGTGGCCCTTGATTTTCTCGAGTCTATGCATCGTCCAAGAAACTTACAAATGGAATTGTTACGGGATGTCGGTGATAAAAGCTTACTTTTTTGTGGGCTCTTCCCAGGAATTGCTAAGAGACGCCATGTCAGCCTTGAGTATTTCTCTGGAATGGGGCAAGCCGCTTACCTCACTGTCAGTGAGCTTGAAGGAAAGCATACAGCAGATTTGTTTATTCAACTGAGTGAACAATTCCTTACATTGCAACACGTATTACAAGCCATGCGTGGAGAGTGTGTCGAGCTGATTCAATCGGAGCAGGGGATCTTATCTTCTATACGATATACATTACAATAAAATTATTAGCTGAGGGATAAAGCTGCCAATCTACACTGGCTGTAATCCTCGCAACGTCTACCTCAAGTGTCTTTGCATGGCGTCACCATAAACAGAGCACTGCTCCTGGCTGACATCCCGGTAAAAAGGCGGGCTGCCACGGACAATCAATGCCTCAGGGGCTAGTTAAAAAACCGGGCTTTAGCAACAAATAACCGTCATTTTGAGGACAAAAATATGAGTGGTGACCTAGGCAAGGTCGAGCCGTTGTGGCTCGTCCACCGCTTGATGCTGACTCATAAACTGTTTCACACAAATCATCACTTCATCTCAGAGCTTATGGGTCATATCGTTTTCAGATTGAGGTTCGATTTTACCCTGCTTTGATTTTTGTAACTCTTGTTTTAGATCCTTCTGATGCTGAGGAGATACAGGGGTCATCACCTGAGCCCATATTTCAGAAGATAGATGCGCATGGGTATAATCTTTATGCTGTTTATTCTGTTGGGGTAACATGGTTCCCCTTAACATACTGTCCACCTGCTCATCTAGTTTGAGCGCAGCATCCATATTGTCATCCAGCACTTGCGGTATGATTTTATGTGCTCCTCCCAAAATGCGCGGTTCAATAATATTGAGCACATTTGCTACTGCAGAGACACAATTGTTCCCCAATAACTTATAATCTTTTGTGTTAAAATCACTGGCGTGAGATTTGGCCTTGTCAAATAATTTCCTTGTTTCAAGGGCTTTTTTCTTAGTCGCTGAATCTTTAGATTTCATATCCTCAAGCACTTGCTCCGGTAAGTCGACTTTTATCATCCGATGAATTCCTACTTGATAATAAGTGATATCAAGGCCATTTACCGTAAAGGCCGATGATTTAATCTGGCTATGATAAAATTTTTCACAAGCCTTTAATGTCTCTGGAAATGAATGGCTGTTCGTGCTTAATTGCGGCGCGGGCCCTCCATAATTTACTAAAAAACTGGGCATGTCATGCTCTCCTTATCGTTGTTCACTCCTTCGTATTTCTCCTAAAGATATAGTTGAACTCAACGAAAAAGCCAATGTTTTTGATTGATAATCAAATGCACGGGTTCAAATTCTTTGATAGGCTCAGTATTGAATCTAGTGTTTATGTCGGTGATGAATATCAGGAAAATGGGGATGAGTATGATATAACGGCTTATGTTGATGCCAATGGGTATGCGGTTCGCCAGGTGGATCTGTCGGTTGATGCTCATGTTGATGATGCGCATCATGCATATGTCGATGCTCATGTTCCATTGCTTCATGTTGATGAGCATGTGAATGATACTCTGAAAGGTGTAACCAAATACCAATCCCCATGAAAAGGGATGCAAGAATCAGTTGCAAGCTCAAAGGCTCATTCAAAAAAATAATTGCAAATCCGGCACCGACAAACGGCGCCAGTGCAAAGTAAGCCCCTGTCCTGGCCGTACCAATGTGGCGTAATCCTAGAATGAACAATAATAAACTGACCCCATAGCCTAAAAATCCCACTGTTCCTGCAGAAATTATAAACACAGGTGTGGGTAGTATCGCTCCGTAAACCATGGCAATTGTTGTATTGGTTAATCCAGCAATGAGACTTTTGAGCATTGCGATTTGTAAGGGATTAGCAGCAGAGATTTTTCTTGTTAGGTTATTGTCGATTGCCCAACACATACAAGCCCCGGCAATCAGTAAAGGACCTAAAATATTTTGATACGTTAAACTCCCTTTCCAGGACAGCATAAAACTCCCAATCACAATCGACATCATGCCCATAGCTATAGTGCGATCGACATGTTCTTTAAATGCAAGCCATGCAATTAGGGCGGTAAATACCGATTCGAGATTGAGCAATAATGAGGCAGATGCTGCAGGAAGTTTCATTAATCCCACCATCAAAAAAACCGGTCCCAAAATCCCCCCCAGTACTACCGCACTACCAAGCCACAGCATGTCTCGGTACCTTAAAGAGGCCTCTTTTGCTTTTGATTGAGTTATGTATCGTTGGAAGAAAAATATAATGAATAAACCGACTGCGGCTCCAAGATAAAGCAATCCCGCTAGCAATAATGGATGAATCGTCTCTAATAAAAATTTAGCGGCTGGTGTCGCCGCACCAAACAGTACGGCGGAAAGAATGGCATACCAGTATCCTGGATTGGTGTTCGTTTTATCGTTCATAATCTTTATCATAGCTTACGGTACATATTTAATGCCAAAATAAAACGAATGTAATTTACATGAACAGAAATGAAGCGAGTAAACCACAAAAAAACGGCAAACAAGCGTCCAATTGTCACAAGAATTCTTCGTAATAAAAAAGTCATCCAATCGCATTAATCATGAGAAATTGCAACAATTGGGCACAGTAAATAAGTACCATTTAAATCAATTGAGGAGCGTACTAAGTCACAACTCATTGCCCAGTTTTACCAATACAGCCTTTTTAATTTCAAACTAGGGCAATGGCATGAATACTCATCCCAAATCCATCATCATAGCAAGTCTAATTGCTTGCTGCCCCCTAATACTGATTTCCCAAAATGCTTCTCTAACACCACAATCAATTTAGGGTCTAAATGCACTAAGGATATTGTCTTCAATAGATCATTGCGGTCTATTTCTGATAAGCGAGTGCTCCCCGTAATTGACCAATCGATCATCCACGTAATCGCAAAGATTGTATGACGAATTGATAGGATGGCTGCATCAATGTAAAGAATATTATCTGTATCCAAATTTAATGACACTAAATCGATTTGGGGAAAGAAATACTCACGAGTTTTACCATTCATTTCGAAGTTTAGAGAAATATCATGAAACAATCTAATATTTCTAAGAGGGTTATAATCGTCTGAGAGAACACTCATAAAAATAAGCCAACACCTTTGTCCATATTCATTATCTAACACCTCCATTTCCTGTTCAGTATGTTTACCGTTTGCTGCAAGTTGCGCAAGCGCAAGAAGTTTATGTAATTCACTTTTAATATTCTGCTCAAGTGCTATCAGTGTCTTCAAAATAGCGCGACTATCTTCCGCGTGCATTATCGTTAAACGACTCATTTCGTTCGAGCTCAACTGCGGCAAAGCCTCTGGATTAGTAAATTTATTTAATTGATCATGTGATGTAGTAGAAGGCAATGCATTATCTATTTTCTGGATTAGTACGGCTAACTGAGCAATCGTTTTGTTCGCCTCATCTACAGAGCTGATACTGTTTCGCAGCAAATCAGAAAAATCGATTGCAGGTACAAAAAACATTAAATGATTTCCAAATCCATCCTCTTTAATTTCAATGGCCATTTCATGACGAAAAAGTGAGGACATCGATATCTTGGATTTAAGTAGCACATCCGATATCTCCTGTTTTTTCGCTTGGAATTTCAAATTAAGATAATCGAAATCTGTTGTAGTAGAATCCGCTTCTGCTATTGATTTCTCAGCCAAGTTTAATAATTTATAAATTGGCTTATCCATATGAGTAATTGTTTTATAGGCAGCGAAAACAATTAATTTTGCAACTCCAGGATTATTAAACGTAATCACTGCTGCGGGCTCAACCTCGTTATTTTTTCCAGCAAAACTTAATGAAAAAAAAGCGAGTAAAAAACTGGCTCCTATCAATTTAAATGTTCTAGTTAACCACACTTTTGCATCCTCCCTGATGAAAAATCTCGGCGTCCATGCTCACGCCAGCAAATTTCGTTCAATTTGCCTCAAGAGTTCATGAGTTCTCTATAGTGTTCTTCGTTAAAACCCACCGCGATTGTTTTGCCGTTTTGTAATAAAATCGGTCTCTTGATAAGTGATGGATTCGCAATGATGAAATCAATTTTTTCAGCATCGCTCAATGCTTCAAAATCGTCTTTATATTTCCGGTAGGTCGTGCCTTTTTTATTGATGGGAAGCTCCCCTAAATACTCACTCCAGGCCTGAATTTGGGCTTGGGTTGGCGGTTTCTTTTTGAAATCAATAAACTCATAATCAATTTTATTGCGTTCTAAAAAAGTACGCGCTTTTTTCACCGTATCACAATTGGGAATTGCAAACATCAAGATCATTTTTGTCCAAAAATCATAGTTAGTTCAAATCCTATCTTATAGTGTTGCATTGAAATCTTCCAGTGGATACTGTGCTCTAACGAAACTTCCTTAGAACTCGCTGGATAAGCTTTAAACATAAAAGTTAATTCACTGAGCCATAAAAGTGCTTGTTGACCGCAATGGATCCAGGCCTTAGGTTTTTTTATGGGGCCTGGATTAAAATGAATGAAACTCACCTGGCATCAGATTATTTTTATTTTAAGTCGACAATTGAATGTTAGTTTGACCCAGCTGCGTATCTTTAACTTCCTCATCTTGCTCTCTCATATCTTCGAGTGCATCCTTGAACGCGTGCGTTTTTTTCGATAAATCGGATTCAGATTTTTTTGCTGCTATGCCAGTACCCGCACTAGCCGCTTCGAGTGCATCCTTGAACGCGTGGGTTTTTTTCGATAAATCGGATTCAGATCTTTTTGCTGCTATGCCAGTACCCGCACTAGCCCCGGCGAACGCTGCTGCTAGAGCGAGGCCAACAATTAAACCAATGCCCGTGGGCGCAAGGACCGCCGCGACTATTAAAGCGACTCCAGCCAGAGCCGCGCAGGCTGCTGAAACACCGCTTAATCGCTCAGATTTCTTCCCAACGACTTTGTCAGCAAGCTCGCCAAGTCTGCAAATGGACTTCAAATGCTTGGGATTTTTCAAATCTGAAGCTATGTTCGCATGATGGACTGTTTTATCTATATGTTGGTAATCTTCAAGGGTTAAATCAGGGTTTTCCAATGTCTCAGAAATTGTGGCATGAAGTGCTTGTCTTGCTTCATTTAGGCTTTCAACTTCTACTTTTTCACTCAGTTTACTTAGACCAGAATTAATCCTGTTTCTATAAAGTTCCATTAAGGAAGATTCTAATTCAATGCGTTCTTTTTCTGATAAAACACCTTGAAGTTTAGAACGTTTTATTTTTATTAAGTCACTAATTATCTGCTCTTTATTCTCAGTATCTTTAAGTAGCTGCACTATCATTTGACCGCTCATATGGCTGTCATTAAGCAATTTAACGATCTCTTGGCTCTGCATCTGGGCAAATTTTTGAGTAATAAACGGTTCCATTCCATTAAAAGAAGCTTCTATTTTTTGACGTTCTTCATCCATTAATTCGCCTTGCAGCTTAGAAAAATTTCTATCTATTATTAAGTTAATTATCTGCTCTTTATTCTCATCATCTTTAAGTAGCTTCACTATCGCCTGACCGCGCATTTCGCTGTCACTAAGTGCTGCACTGAGCGCCTCTGCACTCATCTTGGTAAAATCGTGGGGAAGATGGGCTTCTATTCCTTTAAGAGAAGATTCAATTTCATAACGTTCTTTAATTGTCAAATCACCTTTTAATCTAGAAAGCTTTGCATCTATTACCAGTTGAATTATTTCATCTTTACCCTGCTCGTCCTCAAGTATTTGAATTATGGAGTGACCATTTATTTTGCTGTCGACCAGTGTTTTGGCAATCTCTTCCGAACTCATCTTGCTAAATTTTTGGGAAATAAACTCTTGGATTCCTTTAGGGGGTGAAATTTTGGAATCCGAACAGGACTGAGCTAAAAGCCGTGTTAAAGAAAAATCATGTGCAACAGACAACTTAAAATTAAGCTCCAACAGGGAGTCAGGTACTCTTGAAGCTTGACGTAATGCTTGATATTCAGATTTCAAATCAGTTATTGCGTTTGTTTCTGGAATACGGCCTACCCCTTTTATTGTAGCAATATCTTGTGGCTCACCAAAATCATAAACCTCTTGTCCTGGTTTTGATTGTCTTGTTGATGGGATAGGTAAAAAGTGTTGTTTGATTAATTCGGCGGCAATCTCTGGATTTTTTAAAGTTTTTTTTCCTCCATCCATCGGGAACATTGTGACGTCTAATTTTAATTGGCTTTCGAAATCAGCAAATCCCCATGTCCCATCTATATCACGGCGATATAGTTTAAACTTATCCTCCTCTCCAATGATTCGAATTAAAACGGGATAGTTATTTTCTCTGGCCTCATTCATTGCTTGTACTGTTGCAGGATCTGGTTTTTCAGAATCAAAGCTCCCTGTTGAGTGGAATATACAACTCTGGAGAGTGTTTTGAACCTGTTCTTGAGTTAATTGGGGTCCGGAATATCCCTTTATGTTTAAAGTTACATTTTTAGGAATCAGTTCCGGATTCTCTGCAAAAAATTTTTGGAGCCCTTGGACAATATCTTTTCGGTCGTCGTAAAAATTAAATTCAATTTCATCGTCAGGATTTTGCATCGCTGCGAGTTTCATTTGGGCAAATAATAAGGAGACTTTACTTTCGTCATCTAGTTGCCGGGGAAAACCATCGCTTTCAAATCTAGATATATTAAAAGACTTATAACTTCCATTCTCGTTTAAATAGTCTTTCTCCTTAAATTTATCATATGTTTGTCCTATCGCAACAGGCTCAATTTCTAAATCCAGGAGAAGGAAAGGATTGAATGTAGTGTTTTCACCCAATTCCTTGGCAATCGCTTCCATTCTAGGAAAAACAGACCCAGGAGGAATTGCTGAACCACTTCCATTAGTAAAATCTATCTCAGGATCTTGACGATTAGAACCTACCAAGAGAACCGTTTTATCTCCTCTTGCAAGAGCTTTTAAAATATCACGATTTGCATCTATATAAGCCTTATCTATCTGCTCCTTTGATTTTGATTGCTCCCATCCTGTACCAAGCGCAAAGGCAGAAGCTTCATTACTTAAACACCCATCAAAATCAAAAGAATGATAAACCACCTTACCCATCATAAACTCCCCAAATAAGGAAACCGCGATACCTCAGAATTTCATATGAAATCATCTACTTTTTATTATAGCACTTAGGTACAACTCTAACCTTCACGAATAGAGGTAGTTTCCATAGCTCAAAGTCTTTTATGTATTAACTATTAATAAATCCTTAATTAATAGTCATCTATAATAAAGAGAAACACTATAGTTTAATTGTCTGGAGGCTCTATGACGAAAAGAGTGGCTTTTGTAGATATAGATGGGTGCTTGGTTATTGGAGGTAAACTCAATCATGCTCTAGTGGAGCAACTTAAGTCCTATGATGAGGTTATCCTGTTTACCCAAAGGAGTAAGTTTCTTCAGATTGGACAAATTACAAGAGCTTATCTTCTTTCGGAAGATGTGAAAGAAGATACGATTGTAAATACTCCTGATGCTGTAGATGCATTAAGCCAAGCCATTAAAAAGCCGGTAAAAGTCTCCACTTCGGTCGATCAGTATTTTGGAGCACCCACTGAATATTATGAAACCTCCTTAAAAGTATTCGAACAGGACTTAAAAGAAGAAGCTCAAAAGAAAGACCCCGATCTTAAAGCATTCAACAAGAGGGTGACGGAAGAAGCTGGAACTATAAAAAAACATTTGAACATTACCGATGAAAGAGCATCTCCGGAAACTTATTACCCTCAAGGAAAAGTAGAGCAATGCCAGGGGATTATGGTTCATTTACCTCGATTGTTGGGCACAGAAGAAGATGTTACCGTTGACTTTTTTGATGACAGCAAAAGAAATCATACCGAGATAATTGATAGTGATGATAAAGATCTACCTAAAAAACCAAATTGTATGGTGGTTTCTGGCTCTTATATTTGTCCTATCGCTAAGTTCCATGAACAATATGGCAAAGATGCCGATCCAAGAGATCCTAAAATTCATGATCAATTGCAAAAGGATCCTATTGCAAAATTAAGCCAATATATCGCTGATCGTGAACAAGAACGTTCTACCTCCAAGTCAGAGTTTAAAAGCAAATGGGCAGAATTTTTTAGGCCAGATGTATTGAGTGCTACAACGAAAATCAGTGCCGCTAAAAAAGCAATAAGAATCTTACAAGGAGAAGAGAATGTACAGATGACTGAAAATGAATTGAAGGCTTTACAACAAGGTCGCTCCAAAGAAATCATTGGTGATGCACTTGATACGATAAAAGAATCACAAGAAGACAATATATGGCGGTATGTAAAATAATGAAAAAATTGCTTCCCTCTTTTTTCTTTTAGGCGGGACAAACACTTTTCAGGCCTCATCATTAAGTGAGTTGATAATTACTTTTACTTAAAAAGTTGTGTGTCTTAGTGAAGGTAATTGTTTTTTTTTGGTAATTGATAACCAACTTCTAGACAACAAACACTTCTGCATCCAAAACACAAGAAATAATGGGGTATAAAGAAAGTAATTTTCCTTCCTAAGTAGGTTTTTAAAAATGCCCCCAAAAAAACAGTCCAGGTGAAATAACGAATGCAGTTTTATTTTTGCATTGGACCAGTGGCCTGATAGTCAATTGTTCGCACGTTTTAAATAGGCGTTATTGGCTCCCGAAACATCTTTCGATGCAAACAAATATTTCTTAATTTTCCAGAACCTAGTCAAGGACAATCAAGTGAGCCCAATGATGGCCTAAGGATGCAATTCTACATAATGCTTGTTTTGACATTCATGGGGAATGAAACAGCGTGAGTGCTTTTTTCATGCTGTTTCATTAATTAAGATTCAGAATTTACTGACACGTGGGATACTTAAATGAGGTAATCAGAGTACTCCAGTTTCTACTTCCTGATTGCTGCAGAAACTCATTGGTATACCAAAAGGTGCAATCATCGCTTGGGTCAATGGCCATACTGCTGTAATCCCCCCAACGGTTGCTCCTACCTGTTATAGAGGGCAATTGATGTCCGCCGCCGTTCATAATGATCTGTTCACCACGCATCATCCCACGTGGGTCGTAATGTCTGCGCCCAGTATAATGGATGGATGGGAACAGTGCGGGACCAGAGATACTAAAGCCTAATGCTATATTTCCCTGTTTATCCATGGCCATGCTACCCATCCATCGCCCATTACCATCCGGTTGAGTGTAGGTGCCTTGCTGATGGACCTTTAGGTTGCCTCGATGATTTACCCTGAGTTCATACCACCGAGTAGCCGCAATTTGATTTCCAACTTGCACTACATGATTAAATACTAACGATTGATGCGTGACCAAATTACGATAAGCCAATCGATACATCGGTCGGTCGGATACCACCTCAAGTCTGGCATTCGTTCCTTGTTGCACAGCGCAATCACCCACTACGTTATCAGGGGTTTTATTACATATCATTGGGTTGAACGGTTTCACTCTCAGTGCAGTAGGCCCCTCAAAACGGCTGTTATTCGGATTTTGCCAATCCACATGGAACTTCCATACTGCGAGGTGGTTACGCGATGTAACCCCATTTGCATCCTGAAGCAGCCCGACAAAATAGTTGGGCTGGCCTTGGTAAGGAAGTGTTTTCCCATCGAGATCGGAGGGGAGGAAGATCCCTGCCTCTGGCTGGGGTTGAAAACATTGCATCGTTGCTGGAGCACCAACTAACATGCTTGCCCGATCGAGCGCGCAGGCAGCAGGCCCTGACTGAGTCGGTAGCGAAGGAGCATAATCGTCAAGAGGTTCGCTGGGAAACATCACAAACATCATATAATACGCATCTGGCCAAACGCCCAACTTCCCATAGTCATTAAAATTGGTGCCAAAATCAAATGCATAGCGATAATAGGTCCCCGTCGCATCCGCGGTAGTGGAAACAGCGATGCATTGCGTCTGATGTTGTTTGTCCGCAGTAGCAAATTGAGTCATCACCCAACGATTAGCGAGTTGGTCATATTTAACAATCGGATCGCCGCTGTTCTGATTTTGACAGGGCCCACCAAACCCAGCCCATAATGCATTTCCTGCTGTTGGCCCCATAATAAGGTTTCCGGAAGCTTTATCAAAAATAGCAAAACTGGTATTAACCCACTGCACCACTTGGGTCAATCCTACTGAGGCATTAGGATCTGGAGGAGAAACTTGCGGTTGGAAGTTTGAAAAGCCCGCCCCCAAACCTAAAAAACTAAGACCAGGTCTTGTCACTAGCGGCAACTCGGTACTCGGCTGAATCGCCTCGTCGATAAAATTATCTTCTATTGGCTTTAGTTTGAGAGGTTTTCTATGTAGAGGAACGATGTAGGGTGATGGTTGAACTGCTTGGACAGTCGAAGCCATACTTTTTAATGGTTCCGAAACATCATGTTTCACTTCCGAGATCACCAATTTTACTGGTTCAACCGCTAATGAATCCCCTGAAAAAATACTTACAATCAATCCCAATGCAATGTTAAATCGTTTCACGGCCATTAAACTCCTTGTAAAAAATATTGTGCAGTGACTTCCTTGGTGAAATGTTTCGCTACATCGTTTTAAGAAATGTGCTATAAAACAATTCCATGAAACTTCCTCCAATTGTGAAGCGCATGTTATCACAATCAATAAAGCACTTAAAATCAAGGATCATAGGAGCGTAATATGATGCTTTAGCCATTTTTTTGTTTGCAGCTGCCCATTATTGCCGAATTAAAAAACCTATTGCCAGAGCAAATTATTTTAATTAAAGGATTGCCTCTAACGTATTGAAAACGAGGTATTATCCTGCTCTAATACTTCTAATTGCCGTATCCCAGAATTACAACTGAAAACTGAAAATCACTTCATTTAATGGACCAATTTATTTCGAAACCAATCAACATGACTATTTCATAAAAGGACAAAAATTATGTCAGCAAGGAGCTTTTTTTTTAGCTTGGCCAGTTGCTTCGCACTCTCTTCTCTTGCCAGCGCCGGCAGTATGGGCTCAATAGCGCCAGTCCAAGGTTTCCACCCAGTTTTTACGCTCTTTGGCGGTGTTGCCGGCCTTGATGCGAAAACTAATTCGCCACAAACTTTTAGCGGAACGGATGACGAACAGTTCCTATATGTTAGCAAAAAACATAATCAAACCACGGGTTTCGTGGGGGGATTTCTTGGCACTGAATATCAGCTTCCGCACCCGGGGCTTTTCCTGCAAGCCGGTGTTGAATACGATTACTTCGGCAATGCATGGATAAATGGCCAAAATGCGGTAGGTATCGAGCCAGATACCAGTACGTTGTACAACTACTCGTGGCGTATTCAAACACAACAAGTGCTGGCGGTAGCCAAACTCTTTACTACCACTGAGCTGACCTTCGGGGCCCCGCATCAGTTGTTCCCTTACCTTTCTGTTGGATTAGGGGCGGCTTTTAATAATGCCAATGAATTTAGCACCATGACCGAAGAAACAGGCAGCATCAATCTCACACCCACTTTTAATGATCATACTCACTCCGCATTTTCTTACACCTTGGGTGTTGGGGTCGATACCTCAATCAACCAACAAATGCGCTTTGGTGTCGGATATCGTTTCTCCGATTTCGGTAAGTCCTCCCTTGATGAAGGACAAGTGGTGTTCCAACAATATAAAGCCCCGGTACCTTTTGCATTAAGTACCGCACACACTTATGCCAATCAATTCATGGTACAGCTGTCTTACGTGGCTTAATTTATCTAATGACTCATGAAAAAGAGGACGTTTTTTATGCACAAAAATTACCATCTTAAGCACTTATCGTTGGCGTTAGCCCTATGCAGTGCCCTGCCTGCTTCACACGTTTATGCCGCAGCTAATTTTAGCATCACGCCCATGAACGGTCCTGTATTCCCAAGCTCTATTTATTCTGGCGAGACAGTTTATGCCTATTACACCATCACCAATAAGACCTCATCTACGCGTTCAGGTTATAGGATACAAGGACTGCCTGCTTCTGTGACTCAAGTCACCAATTCAGCGAACCCAGCCTATTGCCAAAATCAAATTAGCTTAACAGCCGGCAGTAGTTGTACGCTGCTACTGAGCATTTCCAAACCGGTGAAGTCTTCTTTCGCTTTGTGTAAAGGAAATAGCTGTACCACTGCGGATACCCCCTTGAATGTCAAGCAATCCACTTTTTTACCCCCTGAAGTGGTCGGCGGGCAATATTCCGATGGTGCCGTCCTTTACCCCCTGTTAGCCAACAGCCAAAATGACGGCTCCACTTGGACTTACGTGATTGAGAAGAGCAAGAGCTTGCCTGCAGGGTTTACTAATTTAGGTGCATTTTTCACTACGAGCTGCTCAGGATTAAATTGTGTCGCGGGGGGGAATTATGTCGACGGCTCTATCTTTTATCCCTTATTAGCCTACAGCCAAAATGGCGGCGCGACTTGGACTTACACGATTGAGAAAGGTAAAAATTTACCTGCAGGTTTTGCTAATGGCGGTCTTTTTTTCAATGTGAACTGCTCGGGGTTAAACTGTGTCGCGGGAGGCCAATATTCCGACGGTTCTATCGTTTACCCCTTATTAGCCTCCAGCCTAGATGGCGGAACCACCTGGACTTACGTGATTGACAAGAGCAAAAACTTACCTTCTGGATTTTCTAATTTGAGTAATCTTGGCACGGTAAGTTGCTCAGGATTAAATTGTGTCACCGGAGGGTTTTATACCGACAGCCTTAATACCCAATATCCCATATTAGCTCATAGCCAGAATGGCGGAACCAGCTGGACTTACGTAATTGACAAAAGCAAAAGCTTACCCTTAGGCTATGCTGGTTCCGGTGTTTTTTCTGGGGTGAGTTGTTCTGGATTACATTGTGTTGCAGGAGGACAATATGCTGACAGCTCTATTCGATATCCCTTATTAGCCTACAGCCAAAATGGTGGCGCGACTTGGACCTACGCGATTGATCAAAGCAAAACGTTGCCTTCGGGGTTTGCTAATTTAGGTACTTTTTACAGTGTGGGCTGCTCGGGATTGAATTGTGTCGCGGGAGGCCAATACTCCGACGGCCTTACTCAATATCCGTTATTAGCCTACAGCCAAAATGGCGGCGCGACTTGGACTTACACGATTGAGAAAGGTAAAAATTTACCTGCAGGTTTTGCTAATGGCGGTCTTTTTTTCAATGTGAACTGCTCGGGGTTAAACTGTGTCGCGGGAGGCCAATATTCCGACGGTTCTATCGTTTACCCCTTATTAGCCTCCAGCCTAGATGGCGGAACCACCTGGACGTACACCATTGAAAAGGCCAAGAACCTGCCGTCAGGATTTACTGATAAGGGTACTTTTCTAGGTGTAACCTGCTCTGGATCACGCTGTATCGCAAGTGGGTTATATTTCGACAACTCGATTCAATATCCCCTCGTAGCCAATAGTCAAAATGGCGGAGCTACCTGGACTTATACCATCGAGGCGAGTAAGCCATTACCCCTTGATTTTAGTACTGGGGGCTTCATTAATAGTGGTGTCGTTTCCTCATTACTTCCCGAATCAGTTGCATTGACTTATCAAGTACCCGAAAGTTATCACCTAATGGGAATACCCAATTGGGATTAAATAGACATGCAGCAGGTCATCTTGCTGCATGTAACACTAGATGCATATGGCCTGGCGGCTATCGATAACCAAGGAGTGTCAATCATGCCAGTAACACGTATTGAAAAAGACAGTATGGGTGAAATTGCTGTAGAAGCAGATAAGTTGTGGGGAGCACAAACCCAACGTTCTCTACAACATTTTAGTATTGGTCATGATTTAATCCCCCGAGAAATGATCACAGCCTATGCCATTTTGAAAAAAGCTGCCGCACTAGCGAATCATGCCAGTGCTCGTTTGGATGCCAAACAAAAACAATTAATTGTACAGGTCTGCGATGAAATTTTGTCAGGCCAATATCACGATATGTTCCCATTACATGTGTGGATGACTGGGAGTGGCACCCAATTTAATATGAATGTTAATGAAGTGATTGCCAATCGTTGCAGTCAAATTGCAGGCACCCCACTAGGCAGTAAAACGCCAGTGCATCCGAATGACCATGTGAATATGGCCCAATCGTCTAATGATTCTTTTCCTTCGGCCATGTACATTGCTTCCGCTGTACAAATGAAACAGCGATTAATGCCTGCATTAGAGGCATTATCGAAAGCGATGCAGGTTAAGGCTAAAGACTGGAAAGACATTGTCAAAATTGGTCGCACCCATATGCAAGATGCAACCCCATTGACCCTTGGGCAGGAGTGGTCTGGCTATGTAGGCATGCTTACCGATAATCTGCACCATCTCGAGTCTGCCCTAACCCATGTCTATCATTTGGCCTTAGGTGGAACAGCAGTGGGTACCGGATTGAACTCTGCTCCAGATTTCGCAGAAAAAGCGGCGGAAGCCATTGCAAAACTCACGGGGTTACCCTTTATGAGTGCTCCCAATAAGTTTACCGTCCAAGGGGCACATGATGCGCTGGTGCAATTATCAGGCACCTTACGTAGTCTTGCTGTTTCTTTATATAAAATCGCGAATGACATTCGCATTCTGTCTTGTGGCCCACGTGCTGGACTAGCGGAACTTAAGATCCCTGCCAATGAGCCGGGCTCCTCCATTATGCCCGGCAAAGTCAATCCCACACAATGTGAAGCACTGACCATGATTTGTGTTCAGGTGATGGCAAATGATGTGGCAGTTGGTTTCGGAGGGGCCGGAGGATATCTGGAAATGAACGTCTACAAGCCACTCATCATTTACAATCTCATGCAATCCATGACCTTACTCTCAGATGGGATGACCAATTTTCGCCAATTCTTAATCGAGGGTACCGAACCCAATTTGAATCAAATTCAAACGTTTGTTGATCGCTCTCTGATGCTGGTCACCGCGTTGTCGCCAGTGATTGGCTATGATAAGGCCTCGGCCATCGCCCATTATGCAATGGACCATGATCTCTCTTTGAAAGAAGCGGCATTGCAATTAAAGTATATTAGCGAGGCAGAATTTGATCGTATTGTGGATCCGAAAAAAATGGTAGAACCCTATGTCTCAAAAAAATGATCCTTCAGCAAGCACGCAATCACTCACTCTTGCAAAACAAGCGGAGATCATTTTGGCTTTCGCCAAGGTGCTTTTTGTTAATGGACAAACAACCACGCAAGTGATTCGCGAAGTAAGAAAAATAGCGCGTGTAGTGAATCTGAATGTCTTACTTGGAACACGATGGGGGGAATTATGGTTGCATGTGACGGAACCCAGCGGAGCCCAATTTGAGTGTATTGTCGTTACAGAACCAGCCAGTGTTCATATGGGTAAGGTTATTGCTGCGCGCCAAACCTTAGATGCCTTTTATCAAGGAACGATCACCTTAGAACACGCCTATGAAACGCTTTTACAAATTAATCGTCAACCCCCCTCTAAAACGTGGTTATTTACCTTAGCAGCAGCCATGGGAGCAGTAGCATTGGGCGTGATTTTTGGCCTAAATGAATGGTCAGCTGCTTGTTTGATTTTCTTAAGCGCCGCTTTAGGTGCAGTAACACGACGTTATTTAGCAACGATCACGCCCAATTTGTTTGTACAACCGCTGGTAGCCGCCGGAATTGCAGGGGTAGTCGGAGCGATTGCGGTCGATTATCATTTAAGCTCTTCATTGCGTCTCGTCGCCTTATGCCCTTGCATGGTATTAGTTCCAGGCCCACACTTTCTCAATAGCGCTTTAGATTTTATTCATAGTCGTTTGCACCTGGGAATCGCGCGTTTGACTTTAGCCGGATTAATTTGTGTGAGCATTTCTCTGGGGGTATTACTGGGAACAACGCTGCTGGGAGCAAGTTTACCTGTTGAGCCTATTACGCACCAGATAGTCCCTCTTTGGCAAGATATGATCGCAGCTGGAATTGCTATCATCGCCTACAGCATCTTTTTCTCTACACCGCTAAAATTAATTGTCTGGCCAATGATAGTTGGCGTACTGGCGCACATGTTACGCTGGCAGGCTTTAGTCAGTTTTGGTGCCAGTATTGCGACAGCCTCTTTCTTGGCTTGTTTTTTAGTAGGTATCGTGCTGACCTTGGTCGCTTATAAACAGCGAATGCCTTTCGCTGCGTTGGCCTTCGCGGCCGTTGTTTCAATGATCCCAGGGGTCTATTTATTCCGCATGGCCAGTGGGATGGTTGCATTAACGAATAGCCAGCACATTACTTTTACCTTACTCAGTCAAACAATTTATGATGGCTTAAATGCAGTAGTGATTACCCTTGCTATCAGCATAGGACTGCTTGGTCCCAAAGTGATATTGGATAAAATGGCAACAAAATACCCCAAGCTCTTGCCTTCTTTCTCAAGTTAATGACCTATGAAGGCCCCCCACGCTCCAGCGGGCGTTGTTACAAAATACCGTATACAGGGGCTTAACTGAGAAAGGGCCCCCAAGAGTTCAAGCGAATTGCTCATTTGCTCACGATTTATTCCTGTACAATTTTATTTTTGCTAGATGGCTGCAGTAGCAGTGCCCCAAAATCCTTCATGTACTTTAATCGCCTCCTGCTCAAAATAAGGCCCATTTACCCGCACTGTTCTTTTTCCGTGCTTCAATAGCTGATTACTAGGAATCACCAATCCGCCATGAGCAAGCGCCTCTAGTGCTTCAGCGGAGCACCCATAAACCACGCGAGATACTCCTGCCCAATAGATGGCTCCAGAACACATGGCACAAGGCTCTGTGCTTGTGTACAGAATTGAGTGCGCGAGAATTTTTTTGGGAAATTTTTTGGAAGCTGCTCTTAATAGCATCATCTCGGCATGTGCTGTCACGTCATGAGATGATGTAACTAAGTTTTCTGCCGTCAAAATGATTTGCCCTCGATACACTAATAGGGCACCAAATGGGTGATTTCCTTTATGACGAGCCAATCGTGCCAGTTGAAACGTTTTTTCCAAAAATAATTTATGTGACTCAGGCTGCTCGGCTGCAAAACACGGTAATGATAATCCAACCCATACCAGAGCTTTAAGATAATTCAACCCAATTATTTTCCTGGTGTGTTTGTATCGACGCATGATCATGGCTCCTATTGTGTGAACAATAAAAGCCATCACCAAAAATCTGCTCAAGACAGGGACGGTCAGGATGACTTAAAAGAGTACCGAACCCTAATGATTTTCTTAATAGGAATTAAATCAATTTGGATTCAGGATGTCAAACACGATCACTGGGCACCGGGGTTAAGAGCCCACAGTCGAAAAAATCAAGGAATTCAATAAAAACTCTAAGATTCCTGGATAACCAATTTCGACTCCATATTTCGAATTTTTTCATAATCTAATAAAATTAACTCTCGGTCACCAGTCAACCCAACAATGCCAAGACTGGTTAGATAGTCTACTGTTTGGGGAACAAGGTCACCATTTTTAAACCAAACATGCTGATTAAAAAATGTGGGCAATTTAGAAATGGCAGCAAGGGCTTCGACATTGAATATTCTCCCTTGAGCGGGTGATTTCAAAAAAACAGGCATAACCGTTTTTTTGAATATCATTTTTTTGGTTACCACATCACCTTCGGTATAGATCTCAACTAATTTATCTGCTTGACTACTGCCCGTAGCCTCTCGAGCGAAGCCGACCACTGGGCCGCCACACATTCTGGTTCCTGTTTCTATGAGACGAGGTCCGTCCTTAGTGAGCATTATTTCATTATGCGCCGCGCCCCAGCGAATTCCCAGAGCATCTAATGCTTGTTGAGTATAAGCAAATAATTCACCATACATTTTTTCACTATAAGGTACAAACTCAACATAGTCGTAAACCGTTTTGCGATGATTAAACAAGGTCTTATTGTATTTAATTAAATGGGCTAAATAATGTTTTCCATGGGCACTCACGGTACCTACTGCAAATTCAATCCCTATAGCCTGCTCCTGCACAACAACGGATTCATTCATTGTTCCAGTTAGTTTAGATGGTTCAGATAAAACGCAGTTAAATGCCTTTTTCCAATCACCTCGTGCTGGAATGTGAAAAACCTTATCGCTGCCAGCAGAAGCTGGCGGTTTAATTATCAGCGGCGACTGAATCAATCCGTTTGCTTTAATCCAAGTTTCCGCTTCATACTCCGATGAGGTATTGAGTGTCTTGAGGGCAGGAACCCCCGCTTCCTGCAACGCTTTTTGCATTAGAGCCTTGTGTAATCTGTGCGCTGATTTGTTGGGATCATTGGCGAACTGAGGGGTTAACGCGCTAGCCAAAGCGTCCGCAAGGGGAACTCCCTCCTCAGCACCAGGAATAATGGCCAGTGGGTTGTACTTTCTAAGCACCTCGACCAAATTAGGTTGTTCTGGAATGATTTCGATAAAATCGGTGGTTCGAATTTTTGTACCAAATCCATCCCAATCTACTGGTTTATGCATGATTGCAAGAGCAGGTATCCCACGCGCTTTAAAAGCAGGAGCCAACTCTATTCCTGATGAGAGGGGATCGACAATGACGACAGGCCTATTCATGAACGATGCTCCGTACCCAATCCAATAAGGACTCCATTTCATCGAGCGGCGCGAAAGAATGGATGTAGGAATCAGGTCTTACTAAAATTGCAAGGTTTTTATAGTGCATGTTATGTGTCCAAAAATGGTTATAACAAGGTTGCGGATAAATTGGGATGACGTTGACAAACTCAGGAACGTTGAGATCCAATTCATAGGAACCAAAAATGAGTAAGGTAAATTTCCTATAGTCCAAAAGAGAGTAAAGTCGTGTTTTGACGAGGCCCTGAAACATTTCAAAATCAAAGAGTCGAGAACCACGAAGTTCCAGCCCCCCATAACGAATCCCCATGCCCGTAATATTCCCAGCACGTTTTTGTACAATCGTGACATAGTCTTCGGCGTGGGTCCCATTAGGTGAATACTTAGTCGAACGGACAAGTTCACCAGAAGTCTTGATCACATCGCAAGCAACGGGTTTGCGCTCGTCTTCATAACTGAGTAACAATTCTTTGGGGGCACCGAAACGCATGACCATGTTCAACTTCCACATGAGATTAAAGGCATCTGCAAGACCGGTATTAAGCCCTTGCCCGCCGTTTACTGAATGAATATGACATGCATCACCGGCAAGAAAAATACGATCCTGCACGAAGAAGTTTTCAGCGACAGACTCTTTAACCGAAAATTGTGAAAACCAAACGATCTCCTTAAAATATAAGGTATGAGGCTGCATTGCTTGATTAATTTTGTCGATGGCTTCATTCAAGGTAAAGTCTTTCACATCCATTCTGACGTAAAACCTGTCGATTTGTCCCTCTCTTGGTATCCATGCCACATCGGAGGTCTCGGCTTGAAATACGATGATTTCAGGAACTTTTGGAAAATCTGTGGCGATAATGCCATCAATTACGGCCCATACCATTTGTGGGCGGATGATCTCAAAAGGTATTGCAAAGTGATTGCGGACAAACGAATGCGCGCCATCTGCACCAATGACATAGCGTGACTGAATACGCGCTCCATCAGCAAGGGTGGTGAGACATCCCGCCTGATTAAGCTCAATATTGACGAGGGTTGTTGCGCGTTTTACTGCGGCAGCAATCTCTTGAAGTTTCTTATCTAACAGTTGTTCTACATAAGACTGCCCCAGCATCAAGAAATGTTGATGCAGACACCCTTCCAGTTCCTCCCACCATGACGATTGCCGGGAAATGAACTTTCCGCCTGCCCACACCGAGCTGGTGTTGCAGGTCTTTCCTAAGGGATAGAGTTCATCAAATAAATCGACTACCTCCAGAAGCTGTAACGTGCGTGCATTCAGTGCATCCGCTCGACCGACTTCTAAAGGACCCTCGGATTTATCAATAATTATCGTATGGAGACCACAAAGTTGTCCCAGGTAGGCGCACATAAGTCCTACCGGACCAGCCCCCACAATGACTATATCAGCAACTTCCGCATTCATTCGTAAGACTCCAGACCCGGGTTATCAAAAGGGGGATTACTCAACACATGGACGCGTTGAATATGGCGAGGGGACTTAGAGACAAATCCTTCTCTACCATGGAGCAGTGAAAAATTATCTGCAATGACGAGGTCACCAGTTTGCCACTCGTGGGCATAGAAATTATCGGGTGAATAAAGTGCTGTTTTTATACTTCGATGGAAGCGCTCTAACTCTTCCTGGTTAATTCCAGTAAATTGAAGATTCGGTGGGTTTACAAAATGACCTTTATCGGCAGAGGGCGGTTCATTGTAGCGGATAACGAAGTCATCCTTTTGAGGATGCTTGGTGATAATTGGCGATACTGTCTTACTGTTATAATACTCCATTGTTCGTTGATAGATGCCCGTCACTTTCGTCCAAAACTCTTTGACTTCAGGAGACGCAAACTTTAAAGCTAAAATGGTGTTGGAAAAGGTGGTCCTTCCCCCTTGTCCAGGCAAAGGCGCTTTGACACAGTGAAAAATCTGATACTCGGGGACTTGGGGTCGATACATGCCATCCCAATGAAGCGGCATATAACTGTGATCGAAAATATGATCTTCCGGCTCTTCTTGCTCAATTAACTCAAGTACCTTGCCAAATGGCCAAAGACTCACTTCGCCCCAAAATTCACAATAGCTGGAAAAATCCTCGCCATTTTGAAATGTTTCAAACCTTCTTAGGACAACGAGTTGATTCTCCCTAAATAAGTAACGTAAGTTCTCTATATCCAACTCGTTCACGTTCGTCTTTTCACTTACAGATTCAACGAGCACACCAAAGGGTTTTAGATAAGTCACTTGATACTTCATATTACACCTCGGCCATTAATTGATAATGACTGTGCCGTCCATCAGCAGAATAAATCAATTTAGCCCCTAAAGCTTCGGCTTCTGAGCGCTTCAGCAAGACATACCCTTTCTTGCTCTCAACCGCAACGCCATGCCAAGGGGTCATCCAGTTTTCATTTCCTATTAAGCGAATTCCTAATTTTTTTGAGCCACATGATTGCGGATGAATGGACAATCGCACTGCCTCAGGAAACCGCTCGCAGATTAGGTTACTCCAAGCATTACTTCTTCTGATGACCTCATAGGCTTTAGAACGTGACTCTTTTTGGATGGCTGAACGACTTTTTATTCGCCCTTTATGCATGGCGTCTTCAAATAAAAAACGGGTGATTCCACTGTACATACGATTTGCTTCTTGCTCATCAGGACTTGCTGATGATTTGGCACCATTGCGAATCTTGAGCTTAAGCGCATCCAAGGACTGTCCATAGCGTTTGATCAGTTCTTCACGCATTGGCACAAAATGAAGATTCTTATAAAAGTCATCCAGATTAAAAATTGAGAGGTCTGACAGGCACATTTCCTTTATCAGTCTATCCAGTTCAACTTGGTAGGCAGTCACATTACTTTCTTTCATTCCAATCAAATCGCTAAAAACCCTTCCATCGGAACACAAAATAATTTTAATTCCTGGGATATAAAATTTTTTTATTCGCTGACAGAGTGTGCCCAAAAAATTAAGCGATAGTCGTTCAGCATAATCTGGCAGAGGACCCAGAACTTTTTCAGGATTTGGAGACTTGCCTGGAAAAGCCGGTAATATAAACGTCACGGGTTCTTTTTTTTCAACGGCGGCGATGATTTTCGGCAAGTGTGGCGAAGCACACTTTTGACAATCCCCAGGGCATAAGCGAATCATTTCTGGGACACGACGATAAATCATCAGTTCGGCTAATATTCTTTGGGCAATTCCTTCAGCGCAAAGACGCTCTGTAATTAAAGTAAATGCTGTATTGTTCATTTTCCTTCTCTCATCAAATGCTTTTGTTGACTTCATTGCTTGGAAAATAAAATTTTTGCCAAACTGGATATTTGTCACTCCTGCAGAGGCAGGAATCGACGCACAAATGGGGCATGGCGCCTGATTGATGGATGTAATCCCGCTTTCGTGGGAATGACAGACACCCATCACAAGAGAGTACTGGCCCTCAATAAATAATTAAAATGATTTATTTTAATGATTGTGATAAATTTTATTTATGACAGGTGTTCCCTGGATGATTCATGTCTTTATTATTGGATGATATAAAATATTTTATTGCGGCTAGTGATACCCTCAATGTGACCAGAGCTTCCGAAATTATCGGGATATCACAACCCGCACTGAGTTATTCCATAAAGAGACTAGAAAATAAACTGGGTGGATTGCTCTTTATTAGGCTTAAAAATGGGGTTCAGTTAACGAAACTTGGGGAGGAGTTTAAGCAACGGGCTCATCGACTCGTCTATGAATGGGAACAGGCTCAAAACATCGCTAATCCTGAATCGGGGTTGGTCCAAGGGAATTATACCATTGCCCTTCACCCTTCGGTTGCTCTTTACGCGCTCCAGTACTTTATGCCAAAACTTCAAGCTGAATTTCCAAAGCTCGGCTTTGATTTTATTCATGGCCATTCAAGGGAAATGACCGAAAAAGTAATCAGTTGGGAAGCCGATTTTGGTATTGTTGTTAACCCCATACAACATCCTGATCTGGTCATCATCAAGCTGTCCACGGATGAAGTCTCCGTCTTTTATGCCAAGAATGCTCAAAAGAAGCTTATTTATGATAGAAAGCTGGCTCAATCTCAATACATCCTGAAAAAAATTGACAAAATGCTGATTTTCAATGGGGTCATTAATTCAACTAATCTTGAGGTTGTAGCCAAACTCACCTCTTTAGGTCTTGGATATGGTATTCTTCCTTCAAGGGTTACCCATCAATACAAACACCTTAAAAAACTAAGTGATGCACCTGTATTTAATGATGCGATTTGTTTGGTCTATCGACCTGAAAAACATAATAATCCAGTAAGTAAAAAAATCATTCAGATTATTCGATCCTCGATAAGCGACAATAACCTTCTCATTTAAAATTTATGCCACTCTCTGGCTGTTTCCTATAAAAGGACATAGGTAGAACATGGTGGTCAACACTCTATTTTTTGAGCTCAAAAGTGGTGATTCGAGTATCGCCTGTTGATAATTTGACCTCAACCTTATAGGTGCCTGCCGGCCAGTTACCCGTAGCATCATTAAACTTAAACGCTTTCGCAATATTGCCACTGATACTGGCAACATTTTCAGCATGCTCGTGAATGTTTTTTGATGGATTGATTAAAAATACCTGAACCTTAAGTCCAGCTTTTGCATGGAAAATCTGCACCGTTACGTATATCGATTGCGTTGGTGGGATAGTCGCTTTGCCTTGGCTCACATAACCGTCGCTATTTCCTACATCACTAATCAAAATACCTGCAATACGCGGTGCGCCATTCTTAGGTTTAGTGACACCCCGCTCACCTTGAGCTATCGCCTGATTCATCATCAATAAAAGTACAATAGACAGCAACAGGGTTAAAATAGCATTTACCGAAATGCGTTTGGATTTAGCACGATCCTGAACTGTATGTTTCATCATGAGTCTTCCTGACTAGTACTTTAAATTAGCATAGTCTGTCGTTGCTCATTTAGCCAATATTGCTCATTGCTGCGGGGTAAGAATTGGCTCACCCATCTGGCATAATGCCCGTTGGGTGGATACCCCCATTCGCGCGAATAACATACAAGGTTTCTGCAAAGCGCCTCAAATGGAGAGTAATCACCCGCATCAAATCATTAAAATGCGATAAATTTTATTGATGATTAATATTCCATGATGACTCATCTCATCATGGCTTAATTAAGACCCCTTCATGGATTAAGGAGCTAGGATAAAGAATGACTTGCTCACCTGCCTTTAGCCCTTTTTCTATGACTGCCATATCTGGATTATGGTGTGCTAAAACTACTCTTTGCTTATAAGCTCTATGCTTCTTCACAACAAAAACTGCCCAATGGTCTTCATCCCTAAATAAAGCACTCATAGGCACCACAAGGGAATGAGCCGACTCAAAAAGAATAATTTCTACATCTACCTTGTATCCATCACCAAGGCTCTTCCATAGTTTATGGGGTGTAATGATATCAATAATGACATTCACTCGTTGCTCTTCAACCCCAAGCGCAGATATTTTCGTATAGCCACTAGGCTCCACGACTCGCACACGACCCTCCAGAGGGTAAGAACCGCCCCACCGTTTAATTATTACTCGTGCATCAGGAGGAATTTTTGCTGCATCTTCGCTTAATATATCCGCTACGACTTCAAGACCGAGTACATTAGCGATATCCATAATTTTTGTACCAGGCTCAACAGTGGTCTCACTTTTTTCAATAACTCTTAAAACGGAACCAGTAACAGGGGAGTGAATTTCAACCTTATCTTGCTGATTCTTTTCATTATCAACTGTACCGGAGAGGGATGCTTTCACTTTTAAAATATAATGCTCGGCTGCATGCAGTTTACGTAATGCAGCATTGTATTCTTTTTGTCTTAATTGGTATTCGAGTTGGGTATGTTCTAACTCTGTTTCTGAAACAAACCCTTTTTTTACCAACGGTTGCTTTCTTTTTAAATCAGACTCAGCGGTCTTCAGTGCTGTTTCAGCACGAATCGACTCTGCATTAGCCTGCTCATATAAAGCTTCAGCAGTACCTAACTCTTGCTCTAACTCTTGCTTGGTCCGAACATCAAGCAAGATTGGGATTTTGGGTTTGATGATAGCAATCACTTCATCTTGATTTACTTTATCCCCCTCAGTCAGATTAATGCGTAATAGTTCCCCAGATACTGGGGAAACAATTGTATATATTTTTATAGCACGTGTTTTCGCATCATCTTCAATGTACTGAACAAAGTGATCATACCTTACTTTAGCTGTTTCAACTGCAATACCTTTATGAGAAAAGAACCACAGAATAGCAACAAAAAATACAATGATTACCAGCGAATACCACAATAGTTTTTTCAGATTCAGGTTCATTATCTTCATCAGTCTGCTACCTTTAATACAGAGGTTAAATTGAGATGACCGGCTTTACGCTGAATAATATAAAAACTAATTAAGCTCGAAAAAAATATAACCACAATTGAGATAATATAGGTTCTAGGTTCAATAACAAAAGGAATTTTAAACCAATCTGTTTGCATTAATTGCAGTATAGACCAGGACAAAAAATACCCGATAATTAATCCTAAAGGGGTAGAGAGTATTATCTCAAACAGGTGATTTAAAAAAAGTAACGTAGATACCTCTCCTTGAGTAAATCCTAAAACTTGCAGTGTAGTTAGCTCTCTGGCTCGTTCGGCCAAGGTAATGCTCGCATTATTATAAACAACACTCACCGCAATAATAATGGCAAAGCTGGCAAGAATAGTGGTAAATACAAGGATATGTTTTGCAAAAGTTTCCTCAAATGTCTTAATTATCGAGGTTTTAAATGTAATAGTGCCTATTTTGGGTATTTCTTTTACTTCTTTATATAAATTTTTGACCTGTTTTGTGTCTACAGTAATCGCTGCGGAGTTGATTAACCGATCTTCATTTAATAACCGGTTAAGTGCTTCAATTTCGATATAAGCGAACATTCCTACGTAGTCATTTATAATTCCTTTTACTTTCAATTGAGTTTTTGCTTTGTTCCCTTCAAGCAGTTCAATATCCAGCCGATCACCAACATCCAGATGCAATCGTTCGGCTAACCCCCCGCTGATTAACAATCCATGTGTGGGGATGGTGATGCGATTAAGATGTTTGTCGAATAATACTTTTAATTGTGCACGTTCAGAGATACCAAACAATGAGGACAGTTCGCTTCGATGTTGATAAGCGAAGCGGGCGGGTACAATACGATAACCTTCACTATTTGTGATCCCGATAATTTGATTTAATTCCTTTAAAGCGATTTTATTGATGGGATTCACAAAGCTAACTACCGCATGCTCCCGTTGCGCCATAATAAATTGGGTATTTATGAGATAACGTATCGCATCTTGCCAAAATAATCCGAGGATTACGATGGCCATGGCTAATGCGATACCCACACAGGTAAATAGCGTGCGTAAAAAATGACGGAAAATATAGCGATATACCATTTTCACACTGCTGGGAAATCTGGAAAAAAATTTGATTTTTTCCAGCATGGTTGCTCGATACATCATAGGGATTGGCGGTTTCATCGCTACAGCAGGCATAAGGCTTATTACCTGATGAATCGCTCGCAATGCCCCAAAAATGGCCGCTAAAAAGCAAATTAAGATTCCAATGATGGCCGCAAGATATGAAAAAATATAGGGAAACTTTGGGAATATAAAATATTCGGTATATAGCTGAGTCATTAAATTACCAAACCATGCTCCTAATGCGACTCCACCAAGTGCTCCAATGAAAATAATCACCAGAATTATTTTAATATAATGATATGCAATGGCTAAATCACGATAGCCTAAGGCCTTTAAGGTGGCTATTTGTTCGCGCTCCTTACTGATTAAACGTCCTGTAACTGAATTTAATAAAAATGCTGCCACGATTAAGAAAACAGGAGGTATATAGGTTGCAATAATTTTTTGTTGTTTTATTTCATTCGTTACAAATCGATCTGATATTTGATCTTTTCGTGTGTAACTAACCGTCAAACCATAAGAATGAAAAATTCTTTCTAATTGACTCATTACAAATTGTTCTGAGGCATTGGGTGCGAGCTTAATATTAATGTCATTAAAAGCATCCTCCATTCCAAATGCAGCACTTAATGGCTTTCGATTCATCCAAAATACGCCAAAATGGCGATTGTCAGGCAGCAAATCTTCGCCACGAATGGCATATACATATTCAGGTGATAAAACAATACCAACAATTTTTAGTTTTTCTCTATACCCATTTAATAAGGCAATAATGCCATCACCGGTTTTTAAATGATGGCTCTTGGCAAAACTTTCATTTACCAATATTTCATCATGACGATTCGGATCAGGCAGTCTTCCTTGCCGTAAAAATAATTGATTAAGACCTGAGGTATCATTATTTGATAGGGATATAAAACGTCCTACTGCAGGTTCTGGCATCCAAGGTAAATCAAGCACTACATCTTCTACAATCCGCGTCTCCACTTGGGATACACCCGAAATTTCTGTTATTCGCTTCTCTAAATAGTTCGGCGCTCTTTTCAATGAAGCAAATACATCGGCAAAATGATAATTGGAATAAAATTCCTGTTGCGCATTTTTTAAAGATACATAGGTATTGACTGATGCGATTAAAACACTCACGCCACTGCAAACAACCAATGCGATGGTCATAATTTGACTTTTTAGTTTTATCACATCACGCCATAATTTTTTGTTTAATGCGGTTACCATTCCAACTCTTCTGGTTTTCGTTTGTATTTATTCTTTAATATCTTGGTTATTGAACCATCTGCTATATGAATGACTCGATCAGCCATCTCACTGATCACAATATTATGGGTAATTATGACTACAGTGGTATTCAACTTTTGGTTAGCTAAAGCAAGTGTTCCCAAAACAATTTTACCGGTCTCGCAATCAAGTGCTCCTGTAGGTTCATCACATAAAAGGACATCGGGGTTCTTAGCTATAGCCCGAGCTATGGCAACGCGTTGTTGTTCTCCACCAGATAATTGCGAGGGAAAATGATTCATCCGATTTTCTAAGCCCAGTAATTTAATTGCCTCCTCAGGACGCATTGGATTCTCTGCAATTTCAGTAACGATAGAGACATTCTCTAATGCAGTAAGGTTGGAAATCAGATTATAAAATTGGAAAACAAATCCTACATGCTCGCGCCGATAGCGGGTTAAATCATGTTGACTCGATGCAGTAATCTGATGATCTTTATAAATTACTTCACCAGATGAAGGCACATCCAATCCACCGATTATGTTTAAGAGCGTCGACTTTCCGCTCCCCGACGGCCCTAAAAATACAACGAGCTCCCCTTGATATAAATCAAGACTAATACATCGCAAAGCATGAATAACCACTTCGCCCATTAAATAGGTTTTAGTCAAATTGCGAATGATAAATGCTGGAGCTTTTGGCATTACAAAATCCATTTAATTTGCTTGGTAATCCTTATTGATTGAATGCATTACGAGTGCAGTCAACGACCATAAAACACTCTTTGAAACACCAAGGATGAAGCGTTGCTTATTGATGCTCATTAAACTTAGTTTAGATCAAAACTAATTTTTAAGCCCTATATTTTACTGATTCAAGTGATGCAAAAAATAATTCAATTTCAGCAGTACTCATAGGGGGTTTATTGAGTTTATTAAAACTTATTCTATTATAAAAATAACAGCTTATTTAGATTTTCTTTGATGCACTGACGTTCTGGAGCTTGTCTATAGAATTTAGGGCTTATTCGGAATGCCCCATTAAAATTGGAGAACAAGCATGGATGCACCTAAATTTTGTAAACATTGCGGAAACAACCTCATATCCGATGCTCAGTTCTGTAGTCATTGCGGGGCAAAAATTGAAACAGACTCCTTCACACCGATACAAAAAACCTACCCCCCCCAAGTCAATCATCAGAAATCCCCCACCCTTGTTCTTATTTTTGGATTATTTTTAGGAGTTTTAGGGATTCACCGAATTTATTTAGGAAAAATCGCGACCGGTATATTAATGCTGATTACCGGAGGAGGATTTGGGATTTGGTATTTAGTCGATTTAATCCTATTAGTGACGAACAAGTTTGAAGATAAAAACGGCAACTTGATTCAACTGACCCAAAATCCATCTCCATTTAAAAAAGTAATGTTAGTAATAGGGGCCGTTTTTGCCTGGTTGTTACTCTATGTTGGAACGGTGTTTATAATCATATTCCTGCTGATAAGCGGCTTGACTTACCCCATTAATCAACAACTCAGTGCATTAAAATCAGGAGACCTTGAAAAAGCATACTCCTATACCTCAAAAGATTTCCAGAAAGCCACTTCTTTTGCTGATTTCAAAAAATTTATCAATCACTATCCTTCATTAAAAAATAATGCGAGTGCATTTTTTAACGAGCGAATGATTGAAAATAATATGGGCATTGTGAAAGGGACGTTGACTGCAAAAGATGGAGCAAAAACACCAATTGAATATCGCTTAATATGGGAGGATGGGGCATGGAAGATATTAAATATTAAGCTAAGTTCTACGGGAGCAGGAATAAATGTAGCGCTTAACTCCCTCGCCTTATTAAACGAGCCGACACCACAAGAATCTGCATGGATTAATTTTGAGAATAAAGGGAATAAATACACCCTTAAATACCCTAGTACCTGGGAATATATTAAAGCAGGAAAAGGAACAGTCGTCTTTAGAGGTAAAAAGGATACGCCTTCTTACCATACAACGATTACTATCCAAACCCTTTTGACCAAAAAAAATAAAGGGCAATACTCAACCATTCAAGAACTAAAAGATGATTTAAAATCACAAATTTTTGCGAACACCACCGAACCTAAATTATTAGCTCAAGGAGAGATGGAGCTGCCTCAAAATCCCAAGAGATTTCACGGAGAATATTTAATATTTACTTATAAATATAAAAATAACGAATACAAACAAATGTATGTGATCATTTTAAGGGACGATGAATTAGCTTTTTATACTTGGAGCTATGCGTCCCTAATAAAACAATATGATGCAGATCTTCCTATTGCTAAGGGCATGTATGAATCATGGACTATTTACTAAATCACAGTCTATTATTTTACCAAGCATTTTATTAGGTTAACTGCAGAATAAATGTCAAAATCAATATATTGGATTTTATAAGGACTTTGATCAGGGGATGGCTCATGGAATTTTGGCGGCGCAAACGAATGTTTCTCTTGATAATCGCAATCCTGATTTGTCTATACTTAATTATGACGCCAAAAAAATTATCGAAAGAGCCCCAAATAAGCCCACACTCGAAACCTCTAATTGAAATAAAATTACCTAAACCCGCATACACAAGTCATATCTCAATTGAAGAAGCATTAAAAAAACGTCGCTCGGTAAGACAGTATAAAAATGAAGCAATAACACTCCGGCACGTTGCACAATTACTCTGGGCATCGCAAGGGATAACCTCAAATAACGGCTTTCGTACTGCGCCTTCTGCAGGAGCCCTCTATCCATTGGAAGTTTATTTAGTCAGTGGAAATATAGACTCTTTACCACCTGGCATATACCACTACATACCGGCAAAACATCTTTTGCAACGGTTAAAAAACGATGATGTACGCAATCAACTTGCTACAGCAGCTTGGGGACAAAAAGCTATCCAATTAGGGGCTGTTGATGTTGTTATAACAGCTCAATTTTCTCGAACACTAAATCAATATGGTGATAAAGGAGCATCCTTTGTTTTTATGGAAGCAGGCCATGCAGCACAAAATATTTATCTGCAATCTGTGTCATTAAATCTTGGGACTGTATCCATAGGAGCATTTGATGGAAATCAAGTTAAAGCAATCTTGGGTATCCAAGAAGAACCCTTGTATATCCTACCTATAGGGAAAATTTAAAAGGTAAGGCTACGCTTACTTTTTCCTCCTAGGGAGTATAGGAATTCTGTTCTAAAGGTAGCTCTTTAATCATCAAGGCAAACTCAGACACACTGTGTGGCTCTGACCAAAAATGCGAGCGATTTCTTTTCATTGCGCAAACAGCTCGAATATCAGCAACATATTGGTTTATATCAGTATATTGCGGATCTTCTTTTTTAAGTTTACTTTCTATAGCAACCAATAAGTTGCTTTTCCATTCACTGTTCCTGATGGTTTGGCGACCATTTTGTTGTGTTGCTATATTATTTTTAAGCGTATTGATGATCATCAATAATTTCTCGTTATCATTGACTTTTTAGGGTCTGTTTTGATGCACATCCACCGGCAACTGGAGTTCTCGGTCGTTTATTTCTACATGAGCATAAACTGGAGGGGTGGGCTCACTAGGCATATGCACGTGTTCATAGCAAACAGCTTCGGAATACATTGCTACAATTTGATCGATTTTATCGATACACACTCTTCCTGGAACATGATTATCGATAGGCATCATCGAGGGTTGGAAGCTCCCAGAGCATATTGTATTGCCAAAGCAATAATTAATAATCCCTTCGATCAAATCGATTTTGCTGACATTAAAATATTGTCCAAAAAAATTGTGGCCATGAGATGCATCTGCGAGGGGAACTAAAATATTCCACTCCAAGTAATAGAAAGGGTCTCTTTCAACCACACATAATTCGTGTTCCATTTGACTGAGACAATCCTCAATTTCACTGACCTCAAAATTAAGTTTAAAGGCACCTTCTTTCTTTATTTCAAAGGGTTGTGCAGTTTTTTTTATCCGTTGAATAAAAGCATGCACTCGTTCAATAATAATTTTCCTGGCCGTTTCTCCTTGTTTTTTGTCGAAATGTATAAGACTGTAATGCTCAGATGGAGTTGCTGGTGATTCACGAAATTGATTGGCAGTGGGTTCAGTGATTAATTTGGTTTCCATTAAATAGCCCAGAAAAATAATCATGGCCGCATCTTATAGGAAATTAGCTAAGTGCTCTATCTTTTTATTATGTGTATAAAAAACCGAGTAAGGCATAGGGCCATGAACCAGTATTGAATTGTGCATTTCACCGTCTATAAAAATAGAACGCCTCCCATTCGTTTCATCGGTTTTTCCTTATTATGGCAATAACAAGAATCACGTGATTATTTTTAATTCAAATTTTATTATTAATGAACAGATGCTATTATTTTAATAATAGTCTGTAACTTTAATTCAAATACTAATGAAAGACACTGTAAGTTTTTTCTTCCTAGGCACCGACTGTCATCGCAGTAAGTATGAAGATGTACTGACTGCTTTTCATCAGGCAGCTGAGGGAGCCGAGAAGGCTGGAGCCAAGGTTGCAACTCATCTGTTCGATGGCGTAGGCTCAGAGCCAGATCCGAGGTGTACCGATCATCCAACTCCTGGGCGCTACATTTATGATCCCGTTCAAAAAGCAAAAGTGAAAGCCACAGATGAAATACTTTCGGGTATAAAAGACCTTATGAAGTTGGTCACCGGCCGCTTGCTGGGTGATGGCATGGATGATTTATTGTTTGAAGCAACTTTGTTTCTACAACAACTTATCATTGAAAATGGTGGGGAGATGCCTAAAACCGTCAATTTGCATGGTTATAGCCGCGGCGCTGATGCCTGTGTGAGGTTAGCTAATTTACTGGATAATTTGTACCCTGATGTCAAAGTAAATTTATTTTTGGTTGACCATGTACCGGGTGCCGGGCGGGCAGATGATCCCAATTCCTATATTATTCCTAAAAACGTACAAAGACTCGAGGCAGCAGTAATGTTGCATGAATACAAACCTGGTTTTGATCCTCAAGATAGAAGCAGGTATGTTTTTGCAAGCCCGCATACGACAAAAGTTGCTATAAAAGTGTATCCTGGCTGGCATGGAAAGGCGATGCTGTTAACTCCTGAAAAAAAAACAAATCATGTGCCAAAATTATTACATGATGATTTGTATCGCTTTTGTCAGGAAACCGGTAGTTTAGCAGAAAATGCCCCCCGCCCACCTTATAAGATGGTCATGAATAATCAATGGACAGAATTTCAAGATAAGCCAGCTAAGCCATTAACCCCGGGGAAACGCTTTGAATATTACAATGAGATGCGGGATTGCTGGTGGCTCTACTCGAAAGGTCCGGCCCTTAACACTCGACAAGTTCTAAGTAACCATATGCATTATAGTCAGGATCATCGTTTATTTGTGAATCAGGAACATGGCGAATTGTTCCAGAAATTGTATCCTAAGCTATATCAATGGTTCTATGAAGGAAAGAGTATTGATGAAACAGAAGTACGTACGGAGTTACAACGATTGAGTGAGGAACACGAAGAGTTTTACCCCAAATTTTGCAAAATTAATCATATTAAAGAGATTGGTCCTTTACCTAAACCACGAAAAGTAACCCTTCATTTTCGTCGTCCCTTAGGTGCTACTTTGGTCGATGATGAACGTTCCTTTCTTGAGCAAGCAATCATTTCGGTAACTAATTATGAAAATCATCTCAAGGAAACTAATTCATCACCCATCAAATTTGCCTTAGACCGTCTACAGGAATTTTTGAATAAAACTGCCAATCTGGATGACCAACAAGCAACGGCGATTTTAAAAAATCAACTAAGAAAGGTTGTTCTTTTTTTAAAAAATTACAATCAACAAGAATCTTATTTATATCGTCAGTTACGTAAAGTGTGTCACTCATTTCAATATATCGATGAGGTCAGTGCTTTGCTTGAGGCTCACTTAAAACACGATCTTACTCTTCATCCACAACAACAAGACTATATTACAAACCTCAAAACAGAACTGAATGCAATCAAAGATGATCCTACCTTAAATTATATGGAAAAAAATAAAGCTGCTAAATCTAAAGTCAGTAGCCTGTCATTACACCTGCAATCTCCTGATGCTCAAGAGTTAATGTACAATTTCCATGCAAAAAATTTTTATCCAAATGCACAATATACCCTTCCCGTCCTTTTAAAATCATTAAATCAGTTAAATGCCCCAGGCTTTTCTGAAATGAGTGTAGCGAGCGATATAGCAAAGAAATTTGAAGCCTACTCTTTGCGCAACCTGTTTTGGGATGCTGTTCATAAGCTCTTATCTAATGTAATTACTCTTCCTCCATTTTTTTCACCCAAAAAATCAGAATTAGCCCACCGCATTTATTTGAAATTAAATGAACTCGATGAAGAGGGTCACGGCAATGATTTAGGGCAAATTTCAACAATACTTGCCCAAGGACAACAGGAGTTACACGAAAGCTACAGGGAAGAAGGAAAACCATTATTAGGCGAGTTCGACAAAATTATGATTCAAGCACATGGCCTACTTAATCTGGAAATAAATGCTTTTCCTTTTTCAGATGTTAACCCTGAAATCCCTCAAAATGCATAATATTTTATTTTTGTTCTATTAGAGGACTTAAAAACAAGAGGCCCATTTTGGAAAATTCGGCTTGTTTTAAAGACCGTCGCTACGCCATCTCAAATAGCTAGGATGATTGAATATTTTTTTGCCTATCCATTGTGCTGTACCGAGCGATTAAATATGAACAAATTGATTAAAATTAGATTGTAAAATATACTGGTAATATTCAAAAAAAATACATTGGGTACTTTTAATGCAAGAAAAAAATCAATCTGAAGCCCCTGCATGTTATTATAATATTGACCGCAAAGAAGCTGAAAAGCGTCTCCTCAACATGCCCTTTGGAACCTTTTTATTGCGCCCTACTAGTCAACAAGATGCCGTCGCTGCATTAAGTATTGTGATCAGAGGAAAATCTTCAGATATCAAGGTGCTCCATTTGTTAGTCACCCAAAATCCAGCTGATGAGCATACGCTTACCCTACAAAATCACCCGGGCAACTTCCAAGATCTGAAAACGATGATGCTACGACTTACCAGGGAGAGAAATTGGATTCCTTTAAATCAAATTGAAGCGGTGAAAGGAATGGACGGTCTGCGAGGCTCCTCTCTGCTGTCAATGACATGGGAACAATTGGATCTTAAAGATCAGCACATTGAGAAGGCGCTGGCATCAAAGCCCATTGGAACCTTTATTTTTTCCCTAGGAAAAGTAAATAGCTCGCATTCTTGGGTGATGTCTCTAAAAATTAGTCCGTCTACTCATTGGGATATCGGGCTTTATATTAAAAAGAATGGGTTTTGTGAAAAATCTTTATTATTACCTAGTAGAAGGCCAGTCATTGAAATTCCAAAATCAATTAATGAAATTATTCGTTTTAACGGTGGCCGCTATTTTGCAGATGAATGCACTTATCAATATTCTAAGGGAGAACTGATAAGCCAGCCAATATTTATCGAACCATTGAAGCTGAAGAGCGCAACAATTGAAGGTTATATTAAATCAATCGAAGAAGGTAAGGTAGAGGAGATTAAAAGTCTCTTTAAAAACCTGTCTAAAGTACAAAAGCGGGCATTGCTTAAGCTCCCTCTCTACATTCACCCCTCTACTCAAGATAGGGATTTTACCCAAGGCTACACTTCAAAACCAATCGATTTAGCAACTAGCCCGGATATGAAAGAGTTGCTGAGCAAAGAAGAAGAGAAGCTCAATAATTTGACGCAACAGGCACTTATGGGACTGTTTAAGGGAAATGCGTTGCCTCAAGATGTTGCTCGCATCATTACGAGCTATTTAGAGTTTACCGATGGCTTGCATATTTCTCAAACAAGTAAAGAGCTACATAAGGACGCAAACTCTGATGCAGAGGAACATAAGCCTAAGTGTTAAAGCAGAACTTCATCATCAGGTCAAAAGGATTTGGAAATCGAATCGGGCCCTCACTTTTTTTCCTTTGGGAACAATGATTTTATTGCAAAAACCATCAGAATAAAAACCTACACTGTCTTTACATTGTCTTAAGTCCTTTTTCAATGATAGAAAGTCCGATTTCTAAATCGTTGACACCAGTAGAAAGCGGCATGAGGAGGCGAATTACATTGCCATATCCTCCACAGCTAAGCACTACCAGTCCATGCTCCAAACAAAATCGTGTTAATCGGTCTGCTGCCGCTTTATTTGGTTCTTTAGTAGTTTTATCTTCCACCAGTTCAATGGCTTGCATTACACCCAAACCACGAAAATCACCGACTAGTTCATATTTTTCTTTAAATCCAGAAAGCTGAGTGTGAAGTACTTTTGAAAGAGTGGCGACATGTTTCAAAAGCGCTCCTTCCTCAAATATTTTGAATACTTCTAGAGCGGCCGCACAACTCAGTGGATTTCCTCCAAAGGTTCCGCCCAACCCACCCACCATTGCAGCATCCATCATTTCCGCTTTGCCGGTTACGGCGGCGAGGACCGTCCCCCCTCCTAGCCCTTTTGCTGAGACAGTAAGGTCAGGATCCACTCCCATAGTCTTCATCGCAAATAGATTGCCTGTACGTCCGAAACCCGATTGAATTTCATCGGCAATGAGCACTATGTTGTTCGCCGTGCAAAACGCTCGCAGTTTTTGTAAAAAAAGGGCTGGAAATTGTATGAATCCCCCCTCTCCTAACACGGGCTCTAAAATCACTGCCGCAACATTTTCAACACCGACTCGAAAATTAACGAGCTCAGCAAAATCATGAAAACACTCTTCGACACAATTTATTCCCTGCCAACGATACTCATAAGGAATGGGTGCCCGATGAATTTCTGAAAGAAATGGCCCAAATCCATGCTTGTAGGGTTTATTCTTTGCGGTAAGTGCCATCGCCATGTAAGTACGACCATGATAAGCATGATCAAAACAAATCACTGCTTGTTTTCCGGTGTAGGCACGCGCCACTTTAATCGCATTTTCTACCGCTTCAGCACCTGAATTCAACAGGATTGATTTTTTTTCAAAATTCCCCGGAGTGTGATGGTTTAATTTTTCACACACCTTAATATAGCCTTCATACGGAAGAATATTAAAACTCGTGTGCATGAATTTATCAGCCTGTGCCTTGAGTGCGTTGACCACCGTATCGGGACAGTGTCCTGTATTCACCACACCAATTCCCGATGAGAAATCCAAAAATACATTACCATCTACATCTTCTACAAACGAGCCTTTTGCTCGTTCCACAAAGATGGGAGTCGCGTGGAATGGACCGCGCGCAACATGTTTATGACGTTGTTCCATCAACATTTGCGATTTTGGTCCTGGTATTTGTGTTTTAATATTAATTTGATTCATGAGTACCACCCAATTGGTGCGTCCTCTAGATTGATATTTACCTGCTTGACTTCAAGATAGCTTTCGATTCCATATAGCCCTAACTCGCGACCTGCTCCACTTTGTTTGTATCCACCCCAGGGCATTTCATTATGCGTTGGATGGTAGTGATTGACCCAAAGAATGCCCGCACGAATTTGAGAGGTCACGCGATGAGCACGAGTAAGATCCTTAGTCCACACAGCTGCTGCTAAACCATAGTCCGTATCGTTTGCAATTTGAATGGCTTCCTCTTCGGTATCAAAAGGGATGACGGCTAGTACTGGACCAAAAATTTCCTCTCGAGCGATGCGCATCGCAGGCGTCACCTCATCAAAAATAGTTGGCTCAAGAAAATTTCCTTTTGCAAAAGCCTCACCGGCAGGACGTTTGCCGCCACAAATCAATTTTGCGCCTTCAGCAATACCTATCTTGATGTACTGCTCTACCTTTTCCCGGTGTGCACTGGAAACCAGTGGCCCCATTTTCACTCCATCATCTAAACCATGACCCAGCTTGATATTCGGAATTTTTTTCAACATCCCATCTAAGATTTTTTTGTGAATGGAACGCTCAACAAGCAAGCGGGAACCTGCAGAGCATACCTCGCCTTGATTAGCAAAAGCCCCAAAAAGAGCCCCGTCAATTGCCATCTCAAGATCGCAGTCTGCAAAGACGATATTGGGATTTTTTCCTCCAAGCTCTAATGTTATTCGCTTCAGATTTCCCGTGGCAGCTTGCATTATTTTTTTGCCCGTTACTGTTCCCCCGGTGAATGCCACTTTATCCACCATCGAATTCATGGCTAATTCTTCACCTACTTGCGCACCAGGACCAGTAATGAGATTCACAACGCCTGCTGGAAATCCACATTGATCAATCAGCTTAAATAACTCAAGTGCAGTGATTGGTGTCAGTTCTGATGGCTTTAATATTACGGTATTGCCTGCTGCTAGTGCTGGGGCAAGCTTCCAAGCGGCCATCAGTAGAGGGAAATTCCAGGGAATGATTTGCCCACACACCCCGATTGGCTCCCGTACCACATAACTGAATGAATTCGCTGGAACCGACATTGTTTCGCCATGAATTTTAGTAGCGAGTCCCGCGTAAAATTCAAAACAATTGGCTGCATCGGTTACATCAAACTCAGCTTCGGCCAAAGGTTTTCCGCAGTTTCGTGTTTCCAGCTCGGCTAACCTTTTTGCGTTGGCACGAATCAAATCGGCAATCTTGAATAGCAGTTTGCTTCGTTCAAGCGCTAAGGTATTTTTCCACCCACCGTTATCGAAGGCCTTACGCGCCGCTTTGATTGCGAGCACAACATCTTCCTTGCCACTTTCTGGAACTGTTGCAAGCAATTGGCCATTACCGGGATCAATAATATCGCGGGTAGCTCCGCTTTTGGCTGAAGTAAATTTTCCATCAATATACATTTCATAATTTTTCATCTATTGAATCCCTTTGTATGGAGTGCGATAAGTTCATTGCTAGTCGATTTGGTGCTGTCGTAAAAGCGCTTCACCCAATATAATATAGATAGGAGAAGACTGTAAATTAACTCATTGTATTTATAAAAAATAAGAATCAGCGAAAAACTAGGCTTTCACACATTGGATTATTTCAGCCGCTAATCGCATTCAATTAAAATTTAGAATTAGATTATCTTTGTGAGCTATACTTAAAATTACAATGAGGTAGCTCAATGAAATTCTTTGAAATTTGTACCTCTACCAACTAAAAATAGATCACTCTATTTGGGGGAATTATGGATAAATCAGCAACTCAAATAGTATTTAATAATAAAATTCTAATTCTTGGGTTTGGAAGTATTGGCCAAGCCATATTACCGCTGTTATTTCAATGTATTCAATTAGACCCATCTCAAATTCACATTCTATCAAAACATACTTTGGGTGCCGATGTAGCGAACCATTATCGCGTCACATTCGATGAGCGTGCGGTTAAAGAAAATAATTACCGAGAGCTGTTATCCTCTATCCTCAAGCCCGGTGATTTTTTGTTAAATTTATCGGTCGGAGTATCCACTATTGATTTAATCAAATATTGCCAGGCAAATAAAATACTCTATTTGGATGCGGCGGCTGAACCTTGGGAAGAAAGGCATAACGAAAATAATCCTCTACTCTCTAATTATGCTTTACGTGATGCGACCTTACAGCATAAAAAGAAAGGACCTACCGCTGTTTTAACCCATGGAGCGAATCCTGGATTAGTATCTCACTTTCTGAAACAAGCCTTATGGAATTTGGCGAAAGATAATAAGTGGAATGGCGATCGACCACAAAAATCTGTGGAATGGGCTCAATTAGCCCATGATCTTGAGATCAAAACGATTCACATTTCCGAACATGATACGCAAATTTCCTCTCAAACCAAAAAAACGGATGAATTTATAAATACCTGGTCAGTCGATGGTTTAATCTCTGAAGCGCTTCGACCTGCTGAACTAGGTTGGGGAAGCCATGAACGTCATTGGCCTCATGATGCCAATCACCACCACTTTGGCTCGAAGTGTGGCATATATCTTAGTCAGCCAGGAGCAGAGACTCAAGTCCGTACTTGGACCCCTAACTCTGGACCTATTCATGGTTATTTAATTACTCATGCTGAGTCTTTATCAATCGCCGAATATTTAACTTTAAAAAAAGACAGTACCGTGTATTACAGACCAACTGTTCATTATGCTTATCAGCCCTGTCCTGATGCTGTTTTATCTTTAAAAGAGCTCGTGCAAAGAAAATACAAACCGCAAACAGATAAACGAATAATGTTAAATGAAATTGTTGATGGTACCGATGAACTTGGGGTTTTATTAATGGGAAATAAAAACGGCGCTTATTGGTATGGCTCTCATCTATCCATACATGAAGCGAGAAACATAGCAAGTCATAATAGCGCTACAAGCTTACAAGTTGCTGCTGGAGTTTTATCGGGGGTAATTTGGGCGATTAAAAATCCAGAACGTGGCATTATAGAGCCCGATGAGATGGACCATGAATACATTCTGAGTATCGCCAGCCCTTATCTTGGAAAAGTCGGTGGTTATTATACCGATTGGACGCCTCTAAAAGATAAAGACCATGCAGATAATCGATATATGGATCAAAGTGACCCCTGGCAGTTTATTAATATTCGAATTGATGCAGGATAGAAAGTCCTCTAGGATAAATCATAAATGATGAGAAAATCCGTTTCAAATTCCAGTTTGGCTGTATTGAGCTTTTCTGCCCTGGGTATTGTTTTTGGCGATATTGGCACAAGCCCGCTTTATACCTTCAAAACCGTGTTAACCCTCATGGGAGGAACGCTCGACACCAAGGCAATACTGGGCTCTCTTTCGCTCATTGTATGGACACTAATTATGGTGACCACAATTAAATATGTCTATTTTGCCATGCGTATTGATAACGATGGCGAGGGAGGTATTTTAGCCTTGATGTCATTGCTGGGTGTAAAGCTCCATACCCGGCCCATAATCATTGCGGTGGGATTATTTGGGGCGGCGCTTATTTATGGTGATGGTGCCATTACTCCGGCAATCTCTGTCCTTTCCGCATTGGAAGGTTTAAATATAATTACACCGTCCTTTACTCCTTATGTTCTTCCATTATCCATTGCCATTCTCATTGCGCTTTTCGCCATTCAGTTTAAAGGAACAGCGAAGATTGGCAAAATCTTTGGTCCGGTGATGGGAGCATGGTTCCTCACTCTGGGTATCTTAGGATTATGGGGTATTATCCAGCATCCTTCAGTACTGAAAGCGCTTAACCCCTCGTACGGTCTTGATTATCTACTTTCCCATGGTCTCAAAGGATTTCTAGTATTAGGGGGGGTCTTTTTATGTGTTACTGGAGCGGAAGCGCTCTATGCTGACATGGGACACTTTGGGGCGACACCCATTCGCCTTGCCTGGTTGGGGCTGGTATTTCCAAGTCTTGTACTTAATTATGCGGGGCAAGCGGCCTTGGTGTTAGAAGGGGTGCCATTATCCGATAATATTTTCTATCGCCTCTGTCCTCCCGTCGCGATGATACCTCTTGTCCTATTAGCAACGATTGCCACTATTATCGCCAGTCAATCCATCATCAGCGGGACATTTTCTATGACTCGCCAAGCAATTCAATTGGGATGGCTGCCAAGACTACGTATCACCCAAACCTCCTGTGAAGGATATGGACAGATCTATATTGGTGTTGCAAACTGGTTGCTTATGATCGCAACCGTTGGCCTGATTATAGGGTTTAAAAAGTCAGATAATCTGGCAGCAGCTTATGGGGTGGCGGTATCCGCAACTATGCTTGCCACATCCGCGCTGCTGTTCATCGCCTTTCGTGAAGTATGGAATTGGAGTCTTCTCAGAACAGCAATAATTATCGGTATCTTTTTAATAATTGATAGCGCATTTTTCGCTGCTAATGTGTCAAAATTTATGGAAGGTGGCTATGTACCGGTTATTTTCGCCATTTTTGTCTATGGGATTATGCTGATTTGGCATTCAGGAACAAAGGCTGTGTCGCAACGGCTGGGTGAAGCAGTTGTCCCTATCAAAACCTTTATGAAGCATATCGCAGAAGAACAAGTTGCCCGCGTGCCAGGGACCGCTGTTTTCCTAACCCGGACATCGGAGGATGCGCCTTCGGCATTGATCTGGCATGTCAGACAAAATCGTGCTTTGCAGAAAAAGGTGTTTATTTTAAAGATAGACACCAAGTCAATCCCTTGGGTAAAAAGCAGCGAACGAATCACCTTAAAGAAAATTTATCCTAATGTCTGGCGTATTGTTGCTTCCTATGGATTTATGGAGCGTCCCAACGTACCCAGAGTGATGAGACAAGTCATGAGCAAAAATGATCTGGTCCTAAATAACATTATCTACTATGTGGGCCATGCGCGAATTATCTCCCGTGAGAAAGGAAAAAATAGATTGCCAACATGGGTGGGTACGCTTTACGCCTTTATGCAGCGAAATGCATTACATGAAAGTGAATATTTTCAGCTTTCTCCGGATGCAGTTGTCGAAATTGGTAGGCAAGTGGATGTTTAGACAAAGTTGGACTAACGAATTAAAATCCGCGACCACGCTAAGCAGATTGTTTGGCTTTAAGTGTTAGATACGGCTGCAATTGAGAAAATTCTGTAGCGACAAAGATCCCCTGCCACCTTCCCTGGTGCAGGAAATAGACTATAAATTCAACATGAGGAAGTCCAAAACAAATGATCCCGCAGATCTTGTGATTGTTCTTTTGTGGGCGCATCATCAAGATAGTGATGTTTCACTTGTTTTGAAAAAAAGCCCAGCTCCGCTCTTGCTGCTTTCTCATCTCTTGATTTTAAAAGAGCGGCGTCTTTCAGTCGTTGCGCATATTTAAGCTCCATCATGTAGGCAATATCGGGATCTGAAAAATGATTGACATCAAGTTGCGCTTGAAATGCTTGTTCTTTTATCTCTCTGAGTTTTTCTTGTCGTGCCTCTTCACACGCACTGATAACCGCTTCAGGATGATGTTGTAAGCCCACGGTATAATATTTTCCGGTTCTTTTTTCAACACTTTCAATTAAACTATCAAATTTACCACGTCCTGATATGACCAGACTGGAATTGTCCGGACTTTCTTCTACATGTTGATGATGCAGACAAGTGACGTTATATTCTATATTGCTTCTTTCCTTAGGCTTCAGCTTATAGTGTAACGCATTATACAATTGACTTCCTTCTCCAACCACTACTCTACTGTTATAGGTAGCATCTTGGGTTTCATTATATACTGTTTCAAAATGCTCATAATGGGGTTGGTGCTCCTGAGCATCTTCAGGGATGTCTGCTATTTTATAACCATGATGATGTCCGACTGTTTGTTGTCCCCGACATATACCTAAAAGAGGAATATCCCGTTTTTGGGCTAATTCAGCAAGTTCACCTTCAAGTCTCATACGCGGATCATTGGGATTATGTACTGGAACATTGGGCCCCCCGGGTAAATAGATGCCATTGACCTTACCGCTAAAAACAGGATGATTTAAGCCTTCATCGGGTGTAACCGGAACCACTTCAAGCCCTTTCTTTTGCAAATACTCAATCGTAAGGTCGCAATAGGTAGTACCGCCTGATTTATCATAAAGGGCGATAACTTTTGGCTTTTCGTCTGCTTGCTTTAATTGCTCTTTTTTTTCCTTGTCTAGAGAATATTCAAATTTTGGTTTTTCTTCGCTGATACTTCGTGCATTGTTAAGAGCCCTGATACCCGATAAAAATTCAGAAAGTTTTTGAAACATGATAGTGTACCTCAATTTAAATTTAGACAATGAGCGAAACAGGATCATTGAATATCTAAATTGTATCCTTATTGGCTTAACTAACTATTATTAGAACATATAATTTTTGTTATAGGCTTATAAATTTTATTGAGGCTTGTTCTTTGCATGGGCTCAAAACAAGATAGGCTCTCTAGGCGGTACCTGAAGATGGAACAAGCAAAGGAAATTCCATAGAGACCAAGAACCCCTGCCACCTTCCTTGGTGCAGGAAATAAAGTATTAATTGAACCTTAGAAAGCACAAGGAAAATAATGACTGGGTTCTTGTGCTTGTTCTTTTTTGGGAGCATCATCAAGAAAGTGATGTTTCACTTGTTTTGAAAAAAAGCCCAGCTCCGCTCTTGCTGCTTTTTCATCTTTTGATTTTAAATGCACTTCTCTGAGTTTTTGAGTATATTGGTGCTCTGCAATAATCGCCGCATCTGGCTCGAAAAAATTTGAAGTAAATCGAGCTTCTTCAGCTTCTTTTTCTAACTCTTTAACTTTTTCTTGTCTTGCCTCTTTACATAGGGTGATTACCGACTCAGGATGATGTTGTAAGCCCACGGTATAATACTTCCCGGTTCTTTTTTCAAGACTTTCAACTGCTCTATCAAATTTACCACGTCCTGTTACAAAAAGACTGGGATTGTCCTGAGTTTCTTCTACATGTTGATGATGCAGACAAGTGACGTTATATTCTATACTCCTTCTATCCTTGGGCTTCAGCTTATAGTGTAACGCATTATATAACTGACTTCCCTCTTCAACGACCACTCTATTATTGAGGTTAGGATCTTGAGTTTTCTCATATATTTCATAGGAATGCTCATAATGCCTATCATAGCTAGGGATGTCTTTGACAGGATATCCATGATGATGCGCGACTGTTTGTTGTCCCCGACATATACCTAAAAGAGGAATATCCCTTTTTTGGGCTAGTTCTGTAAGTTCCCCTTCAAGCCTTTTACGCGGATCACTGGGATCATCTACTGGAACATTGGGCCCCCCGGGTAAATAGATGCCATTGATTTTACCGCTAAAAACGGGATGACTTAACCCTTCCTCGGGTGTAACCGGAATCACATCAAGCTCTTTCGTTTTAAAATACTCAATCGTCAGATCACAATAGGTAGTCCCCCCTGATTGATCATAAAGGGCGACAATTTTTGGCTTTTCGTCCGCTTGCTTTAATTGTTCTTTTTCATCCCTATCCAAAGCAAATTCAAATTTTGACGTCTGTTCTTTAGTGCTTTGTGGATTGTTAAGAGTCCTGAAACCCGATAAAAATTCAGAAAATTTTTGAAACATTATAGTGTACCTCAATTTAAATTTAGACAATGAGCGAATCAGAGTCATTGAATATCCAAATTGTATTCTTATAAGCTTAACCGGCCATTATTAGAACATATAATTTTTATTATAAGCTTATAAATTTTATTTAGGTCTGTTCTGTGCATGGACTCAAAACAAGATAGGCACTCTCTAGGCGGTACCTGAAGATGGATAAACCAATAGAGGACGAGTTTTCTATTAAGCAACAGAATTTGCATCAAAATTAATGACGAATCGGGCGGTACTATTCTCTATCCGCTCTTTGCCCTCCCTGGCATAAGAGCTAGACGCTTAGAATGACTTTAGCTCCAGAACTCAAATACATTAGAACCCTCAGGGGTATCTACATCACTGGACTGTGTTTCTTTTTGTTGTAACCTGTGTTCAAGAAAGCGTTTTTTAACTTGTTTTGTAAAAAAACCCATCTCAGCTCTGGCGGCTCGTTCATCTCTTGATTGCGAATGCGCTTCTCGTAGTTTCTGAGCATATTGGAGCTCTGCAATGAGCGCCGTATCTGGCTCGAAAAAATTCGAAGTAAAGCGGGCTTCTTCAGCTTGTTTTTCTACCTGGTCAATTTTTTTACTTCTTTCATCCTCACAAGCACGGATAAGCACTTCGGGATGATGTTGTACACCAAATGTAAAATATTTCCCCGTTTTTATCTCAATGCTCTCTATCGTATTATCAAATTTATTGCGGCCTGTGACCTGTATCTCCGTAGAACTTGGATTATCGGGTATATGTTGATGATGTAAGCATGTCACAGGATACTCCAAGGACTCATTATTAGTTTCCTTAAATTCATTTTGTAATGCGGCAAACAATTGACTTCCTTTTTCTACAACAACTGTATTATTTGCATCTGAATTACTTCCGTTATCCGCGCCGCCATAATGCTGTTCATAGTCGGGCAAATCCTCTACCGCCAAACGGTTATGATGCCCAATTGCTTGTTGACCGCGACAGATACCAATGAGAGGAATGTCTTGAGCGCGTGCCAGTTGGGTCAGCTGGCCTTCAAACTTTTTACGCGGATCATGGTCATCTTCAACAGGAATATCGGAACCACCAGGCAAATAAATACCGTCAATTGAAGTGCTTGTAAAAGTAGGATGACTTAATCCCTCTTCTGGAGAAACTCTGACAACATCTAATCCATCCTTTTCAAAGTGCTGAATTGCCAGATCGGCGTTCACTGCCCCATCATGTTCATCATAAAGCGCAACAATTTTAGGTTTATCTTCTGCATGTCTTAGCTGTTTTTGTTCCTCATCATTAAGTTCATATTGAAATTTCGATTTTTCTTCCTGCTTGGTTTCTGAAAATAGAGAACTAATTGACGACAAACCTGATGAAATCATTCGTGAAAACATAATACACTCTCTCCATGGAATACAATTATTTTTGCAGAAAAGCCATAAATTAGCCTTTCTGCGCACAATATTAAATCATATTGAGTATAATTTCAAAAAAGAAAGCGCCTTAGAGATACCCCAAAACATACAAAAACAATCCTAGGATTATGAATTTAAAACATTTTTATTATGACTTATGCTTCAATTTTGCTAAGCCAAAATCCAAGGGTTTCAGCCTAAAGACGGCTGATTCCCGCATTGATCGGCGAATACACTGAATTTACGCAAGGAGTTTCGTTTTCCGCCTTATCTGCTGTTATGGGCAAGCCAAAAAACCGATTTTTTGCAGTGTTTTTATTTGACTCATACGAACCACTACCAGCCATAATGCCACCATCGATATTATATTGGGAACCGGTGATAAACAAAGAATCATCAGACGCTAAAAATACAGCAAGTTTGGCGACTTCATTTGCTTTCCCCATCCGCTTTAATGGAATGGTCTTAGTGTATTCCTCAATCCGCCGCGAGCGTTCTTGATCCTGGCCAAATTCAGAGTCCCACATTTCAGTCAAAATGGCCGCAGGAACAATGACATTGCAGCGAATCGTGTATTCCATTTTGGCACAATGCATGGCTACCGTTCTCGTAAAATTCAAAATGGCAGCCTTACTCGATGCGTAGGCAACATGAGAAGGAATTCCTACCAGGCCCGAGCGAGAACCCATATTGATAATTGACGCATTGGCGCTTTTTTTCAAAAGTGGCATCAGCGTTTTACACCCAAGAAATGTTCCGTCCAGGTTAACCGCATGCACCATTCGCCAATCCTCAAGAGAGCAATGTTCTATATCTTGGGATTTATCCGATTTGGGTGCAGAATCGATACCAGCATTATTCACTAAAACATCAAGCCTTTGATATTTTTTTCCAACATAACTAGCAACCTCTTGCCAATTTTGTTCAGAACAAACATCGAGGGTTAGATAATCGCTTGCCCCTATTGATTGGGCAAATTTCTCTCCCTCCACGGTTGCGAGTCTGCCGGTGACAATGACTGTGGCACCTTTCTTACAAAATAGCTCAGCAATTGCAAGACCAATTGATTTGGTGCTGCCTGTAATTAAGACAATTTTATTCTTTAATTTCCCCATCACGCTCATTCCATAGTTGGTTTTATTAGGTGTACGACTTATTAACGATAGAACATTGACTCCTCAACCACAATACAAAGAGATCCCAGGCATATGCTGCCCCCTCTCCAACCCCAGTGCATTTGGTTGAACTTAAAAAAATGAGGTATATTGTTCCCTTATTTCAATTAAAAAAATCCGTTTAAAAGGTGCTTTGATGAACATTACGGAGATTCAGATTGCGCAATTGACTATTCCATTAATACGCCCATTTATCACCGCCGTAAGACGTACCGAATATGTTGAGGATGTGGTGGTAATCATTAAAACCGATAAGGGCAATCTCGGTTATGGTTCAGCAGCGTCAACTCCAGCCATCACTGGAGACAGTACGGAATCGATTATTAGTGCCATTAAATCCATTCTGGGTCCCCAGTTAATTGGACGAAGTATTTCTGAATTGAATTTGTTACTGCAAATGAATCAACAGGCCATCCCAGGTAATACTTCTGCAAAGGCGGCCATTGACATTGCCCTGCATGATTTGTTTGCTCAATCTTGCGGCTTACCCCTTTATCGATTGCTGGGGGGGAATACGAACCGCATTAACTCATGTATTACTGTGAGCGTTAAAGAGGTTGAGGCGATGGTGCATGATGCAATTGAGCTGGTCAATCAAGGGCACCAAACAATAAAAATAAAATTAGGATTAAATCCACTTGAGGACATCCGACGCGTTCATGCGATTCGACAGGCTGTAGGCGACTGGATTACATTACTTGTCGATGCCAATCAGGGATGGTCTTATGAAGAGGCCATCAAGGTTATTGACTCATTGAAACAGCAGCATTTGAATATCCCATTGATAGAACAACCAATTGATGCCCAGGATCTGGCCCACTTAAAAGCCCTTAGCGAACAGGTTGATTGTCTTATCATCGCCGACGAGGCGTGTTTTTCCCCCGAAGATACACTGAATATTGCAAAAATGAATGCCTGTGATGGCATTAACATTAAGTTGATGAAATCGGGAGGAATTGAGAATGCCCAGGCGATTTACACTATTGCTAAAACGGCACAGATGAAAATAATGGTTGGATGTATGTTGGAATCTCCGATTGGCGTTGCAGCGATAACCAGTTTTGCTTTAAGTAAACCGGATATCTCCTATGCAGACCTTGATCCTCTTTATTTGATTCGAGACAATTATATTGCAGGCGGGGCACAACGCCTTGGTAATCAAATTATTTTGTCAGATAAACCCGGTTTGGGCATTGAGGGGATTACCCAAGGATTAAATAAGATTGGAGTGATCCGCTAATGTCTTTTTACATTCAGTTGGCCAGTTTATCTATTATTGTCCTCTATGTTGTGATGTTATTTCGCAATGTTAATCCTTTAATCGCAACGGCACTCTGTGTGGGATTGGGCTATCTTTGGAATCTGAGCAGCCCAATTGCTATTGGAAACTCAATGGCTAGTGCGTTGGGATCGTTCATGGCGTTAGTTGGTTTTATTATCATGCTAGGCCATGGCCTAGGCGAGATCTTAACGCATACTCAGGTTAGTCATACATTGGTGCATCAAATTGTTTATGGGATTGGAATCAATACCCAGCGACGAGCTAAAATTGGCATTGTGCTTTCCTCGTTTATCATTGTAGGCTTGCTCGGCACCTTGGCAGGAGGATTAGCTATTTTAGCTCCTAGTTTACGTCCTATTGCAGGTTCAGTGGGATTATCACGCCCCAGTTTGGCTGTATTAATGCAGGCTTCGGCAGAAGAAGCATTAATTATTGGACCTTTTGCTCCTCCAGTAGTGGCTTTATTGGGTATTACAGGGCTCAACTATGAGTCTGTACTTCTTTATGCATCGCTTCCCATTGCCATGATTACTTTAATTACTACTTGGGTTATGGCGAATCGATTGCAACGACAGTATGCGAATGAATCGTGCGACGAAGAGGACACCTCAGAACCATTTACCCCCAACAAACAACAAAAGCGCGCCACTTTGCTTTTTTTGCTCTCCTTTATACTTTGTGTCGTGTATGGCTTATTGACTCAAGCAAAAACTCCCTACGTTATTTTTGTCATGTTATTTCTCGCACTGAGTACTGGAGTGACAAGTAAATTAAGCTTAAATCAAATTTTTAAATTGTTCATTACCGGAATGCAAAAAAGCCTGCATCTCTTCTTTTTGTTTGTATTATTTGATCCTTTTATGGTTTTGATTCATCAGGCGGGAGGATTTAGTGCATTAACCGAACTATTAACCCCATTAATTCATTTCGGTGGAAAACCAGTATTAACGATGCTGATTGGTTTCACTGGGGCTTTTGGCATGCCTGGCGCTGCTGAAGCAACCATTAAAATGCTGCATCAGCTTTTTTTTCCGAGTGTGCTTCAGATGCAATTACCCATGATCACGTTCGCTTTAGCGATGATCTTCGCCACCCGTGTCACGAATTATGCCTATCCTGGTGCGAATATGTTTGCCGCAATGGGTTTTGCTGGGAGCGAGAATATCAAAGCAATGATACAAAATGGACTGATCGTGACCGCCGTACAAATCTTATTCCTGATTGGGTATAGTTTATTTCTATAATTCTGTACACAAAATGGCAGAACTGACTTTTCAATTTAAAACACTTTGAAAACAGTTTCCCAGGACTTAGCCTCAATGATTTTTACTTGTTCTGAGAGAAACTATTTTCTTTTTCTTCACGGTGATCTCCCCCAAAACATCGCTTCAAAAACGAAAAGAAAAATTCCAAGAAAATAAAATGTGCAAAAAAGGATGGCTTTTCTACAACAGTAAAAGATGGCGTGTAATCTCGATTCGTCTTTTCGGCAAACACTTGAAGTATGTGATGCAAATCACCATCTTTATAAATAGGACGGCCCTTGAGGATACCTTGCAAATCCTCAATAACACTACTCATTCGTTGTCTTTTCGGAGTGGAGCGACTGTTTTTAGAACTAATAGTTGGGGTAAAAAAACTTCTTGATTCACCAAAATAAAAATTGGCTACCTCCTTCCCATAAGAAGTAAACGATAGTCGTGCATAACGTTGCAACAAATAGTCAGCATTCTGATAATCTTTAAGGAATCCTGCATTATCCCAAGCTTGCCGCCAATAAGATAACCCTTTGCCACTCATATGGTACAAATGAAACAAATATTATGCATTACATTGTATTGGAATTATAAATGCAGTGTCAAACCCCACCTTAGAATCAAAGATTCGACCAGGGTAAGAGCGGATTAAGTTTCGAGTAGAGGAAAATGACGAGATAAAAAATTCATCGAAAAGTTTTGCTCTATGCTCGATAGGAACATAGCCTTGAATCAATTGGATTTATCGCGGTCATCAGAATGATTAAAAGGGTACTTGCTGATTGATTCTCGCCCCATGCTTATGTCGATAACAGTGGATTGACTGAAACATAAAGATAAATAATAAACCAAATTGACCAAAATTAACCAATTGATTATAATAACGCCGTTTAACGATAAGGTGTAGTTGTGTTTAGTCAAGTTGAGAAAGAAACTCATCGTCCTCCTCCTCGTAAGTTATTTATTAGAACAGATAATTTAACTTCTATTTCTCCAAAACATTTTGAAAAATATAATGTAAATCCAGCGACTCATTTGAATTTATTGCCTCATGATCGGAGTGGCTATGTGGATTCAGGGTATTTGAGCACCTTTGAATACAGCAAAGGAATGGGGCTGGAATCAGTACTGGCTTATGGAGGTACATACATTCATTTTATTTTTTTACACTCTGAAATTGCTGAGATTATTCATTTAACCGGAGGAACAAATGGACTGACCCATGATGGGGAGGAAACTGGTATCAAGGTGATAGAAGGAACGGTATGGGATGTACCTTATTTTCAGCACGAGATTCCGCAAATTTTTTATACTCATAGAGTTGAGGTGGAACTTGGACCGCTTAATTTTCGCACGGATACTGAGGTTCTTCTTGGTGGCAATTGGCATGATTATGCCGAAATTATCAGCATTAAGCCCAAGCTTGCCAAAACCATATTCAAGAAAAATGTTAAATCAGAGGAGGAGGTCTACCAACTGTTACTCGAACTTGCCTCTCCTTATACCCTTGCCAAGGTTGGACTTGAGCAACAGTGGAATTCTGCTTTAGAGAAAGCCTGCTTGCTCAACTGGTGGAATCAATTATCCCTTACAAAAAAAGATGAATTAATCACGCTCTACGAACTCCTGCATCAGCAGCATAAATATCCTGAGCCGAACGATTTTGTTTTGATGAAAGAACTTCATCAATTGCATTCGGTGAATCATCAATTAAAGCAAAAATACCCTGAAATAACGAACTATTTTAAACTCATAGGGAGTGCTCTCGACAAATTTCATATGCTTTGTCAAATCGATCCGATGAATGATGACTCTCGACAAAGATTGATCCAAATTGGGCTAAGGGATTTTTTTGCCGATAAGTGTGAACTCCTATTAACACCAAATGCTGTTCATCAATTATGCATCGATCTTAAAACTTATATAGACTATTTAATACTTGAAGCTGACTTTCGCCAGCTTATCCGCGAAATTAATTTTTTAAAGTTGAGCTCAGAAGAATTAGAGGCGCACTTCCCCAAACTAGCTGGAATAGAAGTGGTGCTTGATTCGCATTGTAAAAAACCAATGGGAAATGTGAGTGAGTTTATCGATAATTACATTAAAAATATGGCCGAAATTAAAGAATACCTCCCTGAAATAAAAGACCGGCTCAAAGCATTTAATTATCGTAAACATTACTGTGACAACCTCAGTGTTTATCATTTTTGTCATCGTATCCAAGAATCACATCTCCCTACGGCGGTTTTATCAGAGTGGTTGCTTGGTCTATATGAAAAGCTAAAAGATACTTTTAAAGCAAATGATGATCATAAAAAAATGATTCGAAATGGTTTATTGCTGGACGCATTATTTGATAATCTAAAAAAATTACACGATTCCTTAGTTCAATTTCATTGCCAGGGCGAAATAAGTAAATCATTAAAACAACGTGTAATGAACAAAATGCAAGGGATCATCGAGCATTCATTAGCTTGCTCAAGCAAAGCACAGGAGTTGGATCGCGACGTTGATGCGCAGTTAATGCTCAACGCCATTAAAAATTTATCGAATCAGGTTGCTTCTCTCGTTATGGAACAGTCGAAGATAACCTTTTTTCCCCGCTCAGCCCTAGTATTTAATGAGCCCTCTTATGTGCGTAAAGAAAGTGAGTTATACCAAAATGATTCGCAACACCTAGAGGACCAACCTCAACCGAGACGGCAAAAATTGAATGGCTAAGTCGTGTTGAGTTTATGGTACAAACCATTGGCGCCTATTGTATTTTGGGGCTTATGCCGATTTTGCATCAAGTAAAACCGACAATTGCAAGAAATGCAGATAAGATTGACCACACCAGTGAAAAGTCCCAGCCAAGAGGAGTCAGAATTGATTTAGTTAGTCATTCATAGCAGCAAGGGATATTCTCTTTAGGTCAATAAACCTAAAACGTCATTAAATTAATAGCCTTGCTGAGGTCCTTGGAGCCAAAGGATCGATGGATTAAGGAACGGGTACACCGCCCCCCAAGGGTGGCGATCTTTCTGGTAGTAAACGGATTAATACCGATATTGTATGCCCAGGCGTCTCCTGATGGATTGGCCGAGAGCTCTGTAAAGCTCCATTAGAAACTGGAAAGCTTTTGAAGACCATTAAAATGCCTAACTTTGTTACATCACATTACAATAAGGAACGGCGAATCTACTGATATCTTCTTGTGCTTCAGCTGCTCTTTTCTCTGAGAAAAATAATAATCTTCTTTTTTCGACCGCAGCAAAAATGTGGCGATTATCTCTTTCCGAGGAACTCGTTACATAAGACAAAATACGCGAATTAATTTCTTCAGGTATTATCCCTTGTTCTACCAATTGTTGTCCTTCTCGCTCCCAAACAAGGCCATCCTTAATCGATTCTTTTTCAGCTGGGCTAAATAATGCTAAGTAACTGATTGCTTGTTCAAAAGACAGATTATTTTCTTTCATAAACAGATTTAATTTGCGCGCTTTTATAAGCAATGTGGAGACATCAAGAGACTGATTTTCTTCCTTAACTTTGTCTGCTAACCGTTCTCGTAATTTTTCATTATCAGTCAAGGCCATAAGGCGCAATATACCGACTTGATTAACATAACCTGCTCCCTCATAACCCAGTAGAGCATAAGTGGGGTCTGCTCCGAGATCAATCAGCTCATTCACCTGCGCAACATGGCCTCCTTGCGCGTAACCCCATACGACATAACCCTTGTCTGCTCCTTGCGCGAGCAGCGCATTCACTTGCTCAACATGGCCTCCTGCGGCATAGCCCTGTGCAGCAAAATCTCGGCTTACTTCAAATTTTTCAATTAAAAAGTCGACTGCTTCGCTATGTCCTTCTTTTGCCAACAACCATTCTGGAGTTGCATAGTACCCATGAGAACTATCAAAACCGTAATATGAACTGATAAAGTAGTTCTGATGACCTTCAAATAAATCAGCTAATTTTTCTTCGTCTTTTGCTTTGGCTAAGCGACAAATTGTTTCAAACAATGTTTCTTGTTGCGGTAAGGTGGCGCGCTCGTTTTTCATTTAAATAATCCCGGCTCTTTTCAATTAAGGTCTTAAAAAGGACTGATAATACATAATTTGCCCATCAATCACAATCTTTAGCCAATTCGATTGTTACAGAATAATAAAGTGCTGAACTAAAAATTCTATTGTATTCCCTTACTCAAATTTTCATAAAAAAGTGCGATAATCAATGAATTAGAAAAGTCATTAAACCGTTCAAAAAGGTGATTAAGTCCTGGTTCTATATGGCTCATCTTAAGTGATTCTTGAATGTTTTTGCTTGTCGCTTATAAAAAAGCGATCAAAATAGCTGCTCACCACTCGGGTTATCTGCCTTGCTTTGGGGTGAATTTGAATTACATCATTGTTAATGAGCACCAGTCCATCTTTGACTAAATGATCCAGCGAGCGAAGCGCACTAGCAAAATAATCCTGCGGATAATGAAACTCTGTACATCTTTTTTTGAGATCCACTTCCAGATAGCACATAATATCGTTAATAATCCATTTTCTTAATTGATCTTCTACGGTAATTTCTATTCCGCGCACAATAGGCAAGGCCTGATTTAAAATATCGGTCTTATATTGCCTTAACTCCGAGGTATTTTGCACGTATCGATTGTGGAGCTGACTGATGGATGAGGTCCCGAGTCCAATCAAATGCGAGGCATTGTCAACACTGTATCCTTGAAAATTTCGTTTGAGGTTTTTTGCATTTAACGCGAGTGCCATAGAGTCGGTAGGTTTAGCAAAATGATCTAACCCAACAGGTAAATACCCTTTTTGTTTCAACAGTTCAGAAGCCAAAGCAAACATCTCTATTCGCTCCGCAGCATTGGGAAGATCCTTTTCCTGAATCAGTTGCATGTGTTTTTTCATCCAATGGACATGCGCGTAGGCAAAAAAAGCAATTCGGTCTGGATCTAACAAAGTAACCGCTTCGATATTATTTTGAATACTTGATCTGGTTTGTTTGGGTAATCCATAAATCAAATCAAGGTTTATCGTGTTCATACCGTACTGTTTAAAAAGAGTGACGCATGATTGCACCAATTCGAATGGTTGTACTCGATTGATCGCTAACTGCACCTCGGGATTAAAATCTTGGGCACCAATACTGATCCGGTTCACGAGAGCGGTAGCATAAGCGTTTATTTTTTCTTCATTGACTGTACGAGGGTCGACTTCTATAGCGATTTCTGCATGAGGAGCTATATTAAAGGCTTCACGAACCCTGTTCATTAAATGCAAAAATAACTGCGGGGGTAAGATCGTTGGAGAGCCGCCACCAAAATGAATATGAGTGACATAAGGGTTTCGGGGGGATAACCGTTTTGCAACCAATGCGATTTCTTGAGTTAATACCTTAATATACTCTTCAATAGCGTTTTTTTTGTTATTAATTTTCGTATAGCATCCGCAATACCAACACAATTGTTGGCAAAATGGGATATGAATATATAAGGACAAAGTTTCCTGCTCTGGGATCTCAGCAAGCCACTGCGAATAAATTGCCCCGTTAATTCCCGTAGAAAAATGAGGGGCAGTTGGGTAGCTCGTATATCGTGGAAACTGCCCTTCGTACTCTAATATTAAACGCTTAGATACATTATTTAAAAACATGAACCAACCTTATCAATAAGCGAAGTGATAGGGCTTGCCCTACCGCCCAAATAATCCCTAATAATCCCCTTAAAAGGCCATATATCCTGATTAGCGCCCCTTAAGCGACACCGACTGAGCAGCTCGGCCAAAAGCGAACAACTGACTATTGAATTGGGTAACAGAACTTTTGAGACCAGGTTCAAAGAAGTATGCGCAAGGGACGGTGCAAGGGGTAACCCAGTTGAACCTGCACCGATGATGCCAATATCTCTTTTTAAATGCATGTTAAGACTCACTCCTTTCCTTTACTACCCGACCTAATTTGGATTCTTACGTTTTTTTATCGGCATCCCGTAGCTCCAGCCACATGGCGTTTAATATGGCAAATGAACAAGCGAGTCCAGTTCCAAGAGTCCAAGAGAAATACCACATTTTTTTCTCCTTAGTTTTAGTATGAAGATATTTGTTCTTTAATTGTTTTTTCATTAACCTTTCCGCGTAGAACCCGATAAACCCATCCGGTGTATGCAAGAACGATAGGAAGAAAAATTACAGTCGCAATCAGCATAATAAATAAAGTCGTTTGACTCGATGAACTATCCCATACCGTCAAACTGTATTGGGGATGAGAGGAAGAAGGCAGAATGAATGGAAACATACTTATGCCTACCGTGGCTATTAATGAGCCAACGCTCAAGCTACTTAAAATAAATGCAATCAATGCCTTATTCGCTAGAAAGATAGCCAACCAGGCAAAAAGAATACTTAAAAGCGGAACCCATTGCGAAATTGGCATATCCCTATAGTTAATGAACCAAGCGCCAATTTGCCTGCCTACCTCTTTGTGTAAAGGATTGGATGGGCCATCATGGAGCATGGGTTGGTTTAAGACATAGCCATCTATGAAATGAGTCCAAAAGCCCATCAAGATGAATAACAGCGTCATTAAGAAAGCGGCATAACGCGCCCCTGTTCTTGCTTTTCGTTGCAATACACCTTCTGTTTTTATCTGGAGAAAAAAAGCACCCTGCATCGCAAGCATGAACACTGAAAGTACCCCACTGCACAAGGCATAGGGATTGAGTAGCTGAAAAAAAGTCCCTGTATACATTACTCTTAAACTGTCATCATAATAAAAGGGAACGCCTTGTAACACATTACCTACCGCTACTCCAAAAATGAGCGCCGGCACAAAACCGCCAATAAAAAGCAGCCCATCCCAGATGGATCTCCAGAGAGAACTCTCTAGTTTAGACCGGTATTTAAATCCCACAGGTCTTAAAATTAATGACAGCAACACAAGCAGCATCGCTAAATAAAACCCGGAAAATGAGAGCGCGTAGAGATCTGGCCACGCCGCAAAAATTGCCCCGCCGCCCAGAATAAACCATACCTGATTACCCTCCCAGGTAGGTCCCACTGTATTAATTAAAATACGACGTTCGGTGTCTGTTTTGGCAAACCAGGGTAACCACATGGCAACCCCCAGATCAAACCCATCCATGATCGCAAAACCAATTAGTAAAACGCCTAGTAATAGCCACCAAATTACTCTTAAGGTTTCATAATCTAAAATCATTGTACACTCCATAATGAAGGTGGGTGATACGCTTTAATCTTCTCGCCCCCTAATCGATAAAGAACAAGATACCAATCGCTAATGGGCAAGCATCTCCTCTGGGCCCAATCGAATGTACTTAACCATGAGGTACAGCTCAACGATTGCCAGCACGGTATAAAATAATACAAACCCAGTTAGCGAAGTCAGGACTTGAGCGATTGATAAAGAAGAAGCGCCCATAAAGGTCGGCAACACCCCTTGAACGACCCAGGGCTGTCGCCCATACTCAGCAACGACCCAGCCCAATTCAGCCGCGATCCAAGGCAATGGTAAGGAATAAAATGCCATCCGATGGTACCAGGGCGTAACTTGCAGTTTATTTTTGGTAGAAAGATAAAAACCTAGAGCAAACAAAAGGATGAAATAAAAGCCACATGCGACCATCAACCGAAATGAAAAAAAGAGGGGGGCTACCTTAGGTTTCAAGTCATTGGCGGCTTGATTAATTTGTGCTTCAGTTGCCTGAGAGGGATTTGCGGTATATTTTTTCAGCAAAAGGGCATAACCTAAGTTTTTAACATGGCTTTGTAAGTGCTCTTTCGCCTCTTTGTCATCAGGATCACCTTGTAAGATGCTTAATGCATTATAGGCTAACAGGCCATCTTTAATCCGCTCCTTACCATCCTCAATGAGCTCATTAATCCCTAATAAAGGAGTGTTGAATGAGCGGGTCGCAATAATTCCCAAAGCATAGGGAATTTTAATCGCATATTTTGTAGTTTTTGTCTGCTCATCGGGAATCCCTAAAAGAGTTAAGCTGGCAGGGGTCTTCTCTGTTTCCCACATCGATTCCATAGCAGCCACTTTCATTTTCTGATCGTCATTGGCAAGATAGCCGCTCTCATCACCAAGGACAACAACCGATAACGCCGAAGCAAGCCCAAATGATACAGCAACAGTCATTGATCGTTTTGCGAAATCGTGGTTGCGATTTCTTAACAGGAAATAAGCGCTAATGGATAAAACAAAGATCGAACCGGTAACATACCCAGCGCTAATAGTATGGACAAATTTTGCTTGTGCCACCGGATTAAATAAAATATCAAAAAAGCTGCTCACCTCCATGCGCATGGTTTGATAATCAAAATAAGCACCCACAGGATTTTGCATCCAGCCGTTGGCGATTAAAATCCACAACGCGGATAAATTAGTACCTAAAGCGAGTAACCAGGTACACACCAAGTGTTGGAATTTGGATAAGCGCTCCCAACCAAAGAAAAATAATCCTACAAAAGTTGCTTCTAGAAAGAAGGCCATTAGTCCTTCTATTGCTAATGGAGCACCAAATACATCCCCGACATAGCGCGAATAATAGGACCAGTTCGTTCCAAACTCAAATTCCATGGTTAAACCGGTAGCTACACCTAAAACAAAATTTATGCCAAATAAAACGCCCCAATATTTAACCATGTGACGCCAAATTTCTTTACCGCTCATCACATACACGGTTTCCATAATTGCCAACAAAACAGAAAATCCCAGGGTCAAAGGGACAAATAAAAAATGGTATAATGCAGTTAAAGCGAACTGTAATCGAGACAAATCAACTACATCAGTTGCGGGAATCATTTAATCACCTCTTAATTACTTGCTGATTTTTTTATTCAGTCTGCCGCATTGTATCTACGTTCTCCCCTCAAATACCTTGATCTAGGTCATGGAAAAATACAAAAAAGTCTCAAAACAAGATAAAATAGGTCATTTAGCAATCCCTAATCTCTGATGAGCGACCCAGTTAATCAAACTCCACCCTGTTCCAACTGCGGATTTTTCCCTTTTTGTACTCTTGAGGAAGGCAACCCTCACTGGATAAATCAAATTAGTTCGGCGGTAAAACAACAACATGTTCTTAAAAAGAAGCAGGCCTTGTATTTTCCTCAAAATACATTCCATAGCCTTTATGCAATCAAATCAGGAACTTTAAAAACTTTTGAAGTGGATAGTGAAGGAAATGAATTAATTCGGGGTTTTTATTTTGCGGGAGAAATTCTAGGATTTGAAGCGATTGCATCGGGTACTTATCTTTTCTCAGCGGTTGCCCTTTCTGAGACTGTTGTGTGCGAAATTCCCTACCATCATTTTACTGAATTATTGAATTCTAATTCCAGTCTGCAAAAACATATTTTGTATTTAATCAGTCAAAAATTAACGGTGGGTTCGTACTTAAATTTTGTCACTGCAGAACAACGTTTAGCCGCGTTTCTTGTCGACTTATTTAAACGGCTGCATGGATGTGAGCAGCAAATGGAATTGGTTTTACCCATGTCTCGTCAGGATATTGGAAACTACCTGGGATTAACAGCAGAAACAGTGAGCCGCTTATTTTCCCAGTTTAAAAAAAATAAAATGATCTCCATCGAACAGAAGAAAGTTCAATTGCTGCAAGTAGACCAGCTCAAGTTAATCGCCGGGATAGTGAATTAGTTTGCTTGGGTTTCTGTGCCACGTTTTAGCCAATTGGAAAATTGACATTCATTCCATGATCTAAATCAGGGATTTTCTGCTAAAAATCATTTACAATGTGCTCAAAAAAAAATCTGATTCAAAAGAAAGTATTCTGTATGTTTAAATCCTTCTTAAGGAGTATTTATGAGCTTGACCCCCAAAAATTCATGGAAGGATGTGAAGTTAATAAAATCATCTGTCGCACGAACATTGATTCCTCCAGCATGTTATAAGCGCTCTCATGGGAAAACATTTTTTTGGTATTTTTTGGACTTATTTCTTTTCCTATTTGGATTAAGTCTCATTTTTTCATCTTTTAACTTGAAACTGCAGCTGGTCGGAAGTTTCATTTCAGGACTCGCTACGGCGATGCTTTTTGTTTGGGCTCATGATGCGGCACATGGCGCACTTTTTAAAAGCAGCAAAGTCGCTGAATTCCTCGGAACCATAGCCATGCTCCCCTCCTTGAACGTGTACCGGATGTGGAGTTTTGGCCACAATAAAGCCCATCATGGGTTTGCTTCTTTTTCTCCTATTGACTGGATATGGCGCCCTTTAACTTCCGAAGAATACCGAGCACTCTCCTTAATACAACGCGGCATGTATCGAATTGAACGTTGTTTTTTTACCAGCGCTTTTCATTATTTACGCAGGATTTGGTGGGAACAAATGCTGTGTTTCAACCCTGGGAAAAACCCAAAAGAACGAAGGTATTATAAAAAGGGAAAAATAATGGTGTTCTCATACGCACTTATCGTGTCAATTTTGTCCTATTTTTTTGCCGGAGGGGTAATGGGGATAGTACTTTCCGTTCTCGTACCTTTTATCGTTTTTAATTATTTTATTGCCATTATCGTCTATTTACATCATACCCATCCTAATATTCCCTTTTTTGATGTGAAAAACGAGTGGTCTCATTCGATTAGTGCTTTATATTGCAGTACCATTATCCATTGCTCCAAAATATCAAGGCTCTTGCTGCACAATATCATGATCCATGTTCCGCATCATTTGGATCCGCGCATTCCATTTTATAATTTACCCCAGGCACATCATGCTTTAAAAGAAAAATATGGAATCTATTTTCATGAGTATCGTTTTAAATTGAGTGACGTGCTGCGTATTTTTAAACAATGTAAACTGTATGATTTCGAGAAAAAGTTATGGATGACGTTTAAGGAGGTGATGCAACCCGATGAAGCGAAAGCCATTTAGATGCCTCAGATTGTTGCGATCTTAGAATTCGTTCTATACCCAGAGCGGTTCTTCAAACCCTTTTTAGAGTATTCGATGATTCTGGGTCAGGAGACTCAGAATCGACTGATGTCGACCCTTGTGCGCCAGCGGCAGTTTGAGTTCCTGGGTCATATTTTTTGACTTGTCGCCAATGAGTAGGCTCTCCTTGCTGAAAAGTTCTACTGAAAATACTTCCCTCGTATCGATTGGCAGAATTTTTCTCAAAATGAAGTTTTAAAATTGATTTATATTTCACTAGCGACGTATATTTATCATCGCATTGCTCAATTTCTTGCACTATAGCGGTTTTTATTTGTTTCCATAATTCCTTGTTTTCTCCTTCGCGCGCTCTTAGCATCACATCTTTTAATTGAGCAGGATTACTCAATGGAATATCCTGCTGTGCCAATTGAAACGCCATATGCTTCACTTTAGAAAAGTCTTTATCGGAATGAATTTTCTCCAGGTGTTGAAGGTCTTTTTGTAACTCATCCCATCGTTGCTTATCACCGCGTAAACGCGCCAAATGAAGCAAATAGCTCAGTTGCGATAGATTGGTGGGGGAATCGCTGTAATTGACACAAGCCTCTTTTGAGTTTAAGTTTCCTTTAGCAAGGAGACCATGGCAATTAATAAATTCGCCATATTGACCATTAAAATTTATCCCGAAGCTAAAACCTGACTCGTCTAAATTTCGACCATTCCCTGCACAAAGGTGCAGATTAGTCAGTTGGAATCCTAACACCGTAAGTTGTTGATCAAGGACATCCAAAATTTCCTCATCATCATACAAGCCGTTGGGATAGTGTAAACTGCTGAATCCTATTACTGCGTCAATTTCAGCACCCTTAGGCGCATGAGCCAACATTGCCATAATGACCTCTTTCCCCACCTCGGATTCTAAAGTAGCACTCGAAATACCTCCTGGAAAATGAATCATAGACAGACGCTTAACTTGGTTATTTTCTTTTATAAAAAAGGCAAACGAAACACATTCCGTCATACCGGAGGCGAAAATTCCATGGGCCTGGCTTGGTTCAATATTTATTACATTTCTCGAATCGCACTCCGCATAGAAAGGTGCGTATTTATAGGAAATAACATCGTCATCGATCGGATCTATGTACATAATTTACCTCACACAGGTAATTATAGCACTTTATACATAGCCTTCTGCAGCGAGTCGGATAGTGCTTCGTGCACCTTTTTAATTGATTAGGTCAACCCCACGCATCAATTGATTCGTGAAACATACTCATCCTAAGTAGCACCTTGTTCAATAAGCCATTTAATTGTTCTAAATCAGCGAACGAGGCAGTAAGATCGAGTAATGATTGACCAGAGGTGCATGGTAATTTTTAACACACAATTTCTAAAATTAATACTAAATTAATATTCAAATGATAAGATGATCCATGGGATTGAGTTTTTTTGTACTGACCCGTTCTGATTAAAATTCGGTTAGCACGGGAGCTGCTTGAATGGCTCAATTTAAGTCCTGTTCATCATAAGGATAATATTATGCATCGTTTAGAAAATCATATAGAAAGTTCATAAATTAGAGCAATTATTTCTTATCCTGTCGGCCAATGCGGCACTGTAGGCCCAAGATTTATGATTCAAGATAAGAATTGCAATTATAAAGAATTACCTGTTGCACAATTAGCTGATTTTTTAAATGATGCAACAGGAATTAATGGTGGCAAGCCGCTAATTGATAAACAGGTTGAAAATGAGCTCGTAAGTCATTTTTCAAATGTTATATCGTTTAAAAACGGTCAATATGTCTATAATGGACCGGAATATGACCGGCCAAGTGGTTTTTTTTCAGCAAATTACCAAGAGAGCAAGCTGGAATTCGAAAAAGAAATCAGACTATTAGCACTGGTAAACTCTGCAAATAGCAAGAGACCGACAAGAGGAAATTTCTCATCGACAGAAGGGTATGCTGTTTTACAACATGAAGTTGGAATTACTGATAATACAAGCTTAAAACCCATTTTAGGCTCGTATGGCGCAGGACCTTGCTTCATTATTGCAATTTGGAATGCCACTACTAAAACTGCTTTATTAGCGCATGTTGATGCGATCACCACGTTAAGCTCCGTAGAGTCATTATTTAACAGGATATCCAGCAATGATAATGATCTTTTAGAGGTGCATTTGCACAGTGGCGACTCGAGCTCTAAAAAACAAGCAACACAAATTATAGAACTTGTGGAAAAACATAAAAACGCAAAGATTCTTTCAGCCGATGTGTGTCATGATGGATATTCTAAATCACTTGCTATTGACAGTAGGAATGGGGAAGTTTTTAACGACTTGTCACCTACACAACTTGAGCATGGCCGAAATTCTGAGGACAAGCTAAAAATGATTGCATTCAGAGTCATCGAAAGTCCCTTGGAATTAAGTTTTGACGGAAGACAAAGAGAACATCAAGCAGAGCATCAAGTTGATAGGCGCTGTACCATTATATAACGGCCATTTAACAGTCTGATATTGGAGTTAACCTTCTTTTTTAGTATCAATTGCCAGTAACACTGAAGACCGGACGCTGGGCTTTGCAGCCAGCCTACGCGTGATATGCTTGCTAAAATTTCAAAAGAAAATGGCAAATTAATCGAGTGCTTAGCGGATTGATTTATATCCTATTTTTTTCAAATGCATTACAATCGCCCAATCTGTTTCTTTTAAGAGATTAAAATTATGACTGTTGAGGTAGTTGTTTTTGGTGTTAAGAACTCAGGTCAAACTACACTTTGCCAATTGCTAACGGGTAAGGCTGTTGACGTATCGTCGAAATCAACCTCTAATTATGATGTGTTCCGATCACAAAAATGGGATATATGGAACACTAAAAATCTGTCACAAAGGGGAAGAATCAATTCTCAGCTGATATCCAATGCACAAATAGCACTCTTTTGTGTTGATGTATCCGAAAACTATGTTGTCCAAGAGATAAAAGAAAAAATTGTTCAATTTAGAGCACACAATCCAAATGCTCCCCTCATTTTAGTGGGTACAAAACAGGATAAATGTGTTAACGACCAACGTCTCAACGCTATATTTCAACAAATAAACTCCGAACTTCCTGAAAACACAAAAGGTTTTGCAGAATCTATTTTCTTTTCAGCTCAAGATAATGGGGAAAGTTTAGTCAATCTTTCACAACGCATGAAGGCCCTGGGCCCAGGTGCCTCTTATCCGTTACAACGAGCCAGGAATAAATTAGATCCCAGCTCGCTTCTCTATCAAGCCATAGATAATTTTATTACTGCCGCCGAAAAATTTAATTTATCGGATGAGCAATTTATGCAACTTGGAGTGCAAATAGACCTCTTGCTTATTTATCTGCGGACTAATCGTACAGATAAAGAGGAGCTTATCACGATGAGCATAGAGGAATGCAAAAGAATTTTGAATGATCAACCGGTAACCCTTAAAGATGCGTTTGCGGGTATTGTTACAGCGGTTATTACCAGTCTGCTGGTATTTACCATTGGGTTTGCCATAGGCTGCGCCTCCAGTGCCTGGACCGGACCTTTTGCCTTGCTAGCAGGTATTGCAACAGGATCTACTGCTGAATTGCTTTTTATCAGTGGCGGCTGTGGCGTCACAGTAGGTGCTTTAACTTGTTTTGGCTTCTTTAAAACTTCTTCAATTGGCTCAGCCGAAATTGAGCGTATCGAATCTGCAGCAAGAGCAGAACAAAACCTACTTGCCGTATAGTTTTTTTATGGCGCGTAGCGCCTTGCTACTGTCTATAAATAGAATTCAAGACAGTAGCAACGCGTGCTAGTTTAATTGCCATATCCTTGAGATTATAAATTTAGTCCAAAAATATCAAAAATTGACTTTTTTTGTATTGTTGCGCATTAAAAGCATCACAAAAAAAACATAATTCACCAATTTAAATCTAATTGATTATATTTTGATCTTTATGTATCATGCTTCAATATTTTGTCTTGATAATTTTTAAGGTAACTCATGCGCGATTTAAGTCAATTGCCTATTTTTAAAAACTCAGAGTCTATTTTAGCCGATCTCAAAGAATATCAAGATAAACCTGAAATGCAGGAAGGCTGCAAGAGCTTAGTTAATGCATTGCATAAAGCAGAAATGGCTTCCTCGGTTTTTTTTCATGATGACCTTCCCAAGTATGCATTAATTGCACTTCAAGACGAAGAGATAAATGAAGCACAATTTATTTCGATGTTGCTTATTTGGGGTGCATTTAAAGACTATCCGCAAAAAGAGCAAATCTCGTGTCAGACGTATCACTTAACGGAAGAGGATAAGGGCACAAAGCAGCAGTTAAACGAATTTCTACGTATTCAACATGTGGGGGATAATTTTTTTGGGCATGAGGTATTAAACGATGAAATGGATCAGCAAGCTAAGGAACGGTTATTTCAATCCTTATTTAATAAAGATGTTCCAGAATCAGAGCGTTGCTTTTATACCTTTACCGTTAAAAATCCTGGTGAACCATTTGGAATTTTTGAAGCGATTGCTCGAACTGGTTTTGATTTATTTATGCCAAGGAAAAAAAAGGATGGGGCATACGAATTTATTATTCCTTCAATGACCATGATTCAGTCTACTCTCAATGTATTGGCACAAAAACCAAAGAAGCTCGTCGCACGAATTGGTGACGATGATTTTGATGAGGTTTATGAGATGCATAAGCAAGATGCTCATCCATTTGGTCTCAGTTTTCCTGGCAAGTATGAGAAAACAGAGGCTGATAATCTTAAGTCGGGTCGTTTTGGCTTTGCTTTGCATGATCTCTACCATGTGGTGCTCTTATCTTTTACCTCAGAGGCACATAAAGCAGTTTTTAATTCAATGATTGACTTAGGAAAGAAACTGCACGCTGCTGCAAATAATCAACATAAAAGAAGCTATAGCGAAGCAATTGGTTCTTTAATAGATAATGAATTTCGGCAGTTTGTCAGGGGTTATACGCTAGGGCAAGCGACCACAGAGCAGCAAAAAAGGCTTTTAAACAGTAATGAATTTGCTGTGATTACTGGAATGGTGAGTCTTTTAGTTAAAGCAACATACTATTCGAATCAGATCAATGATTTTTATTTAGAGGATGAGAAACAGCGAGGCGAGGCAGAAGAAGAGCTCATTAAAAAAATCGAACAAATTAACCCAAAACATGCACTCGCTGAAAAATTACAGTTTTGCTGCGAGCTATTTGCGCAAATTTTTCAATCTAATGGAATGTTAAACCAACAACAGGTTCAGTTAAATCGTTTAGTTGATATCTTATTTTCAGAAGAAACAGTTGCCAAGACCTTTGAACTCGATAAATTAAATGCACTGGATTTTAGTGGTTTTATGGATGCTTATAAAATTACTTTTGGGGTAGTCCAACAGCAAATGCTGCGTTGTCTGCAGGATCCTGAAAATCAAAAGAAATATCCTTGGCTGAAAAATTATTTTGGTATGGCGAAACAGTTTCAAGAAGCCGTCCAAAGCAATAATGTTGAGCAAATCAAGAAACTGCTTTCAGATAAAGAATACCTTAAATATTATCTAAGTGTTGACCGAATTCATGGTGTAGAACCTTCACTGGTCGAACAAGCGGTGCAACTAGGCCATATAGATATGGTCCGATTACTTCATTCCGCTGGGGCATCATTAAATAGTCTTATGCTGATTCAGGCCGTGAAAAATAAAGATCTTAAAACCTTGCAGTATCTTTTAGAAGAGGGCACTAATCCCTGCCAACCCGATGAGAAAGGACTAACCGTTGTAGATTATTGTCTCGAGTCAGGTGATATCAAAGGATTAAAAGCGGTTTTAGCTTACACCAGCCTGGGACGACATCATTTGGAATACTTGCGGGCTAAGGGGTTGAAAATACATCCAGATTGTCTTCCAGTATTGGCACGTTATGACCAATTTAAGACTTCTCTATATGACATAAGGGATTGTTTTGACGCAGATAAAAGAAAGTTGCTGCTTGAAGAGCTGGTACAATCTAATACCGATGGCTTCTCATACCTAACTCAAACAGAATTTGATCGTTCGCCTAAAGAAATATCTTCAAGTCATCCCGAATTCTACCAATCTCCCAGTTCACATATGTACCGAAATGTTTTGAGCCGTTTAGAAGTTGAAGAAATTTGCTTTTTAAATAAGCATCAAAAACTGAACTTCAATCAAATTGATGAAGTGGATAATTCAGTGTTCATTAACTTGATTACAGAAAGTACGAGCTATGATGAAAAAAAAGAAATTGAGAGGTATCGACTTCTTGTTACGCTTGGAGCGGATGTGAAGTATGTTAATCCAAAAGGAGAGTCGGCCCTCTGCCAAGTATTCAAAGAGAATAAGTTTCATCTTGTTGAACCTTTAGTTCAAGATGGCGCTAAGTTTCATTTTGAAGCGGCTGGTTCAATGTATCTCAATTCATTACTCAGTTATCTGGCGAACCATCCTGAAGGTAGCCCAGCGTTTAAGGATGCATTGACATTAATGTTAGCTCATGGATTTGATCTCAACAAGAACGAAGCGATTGCTATCTCGAAAGGATGGTTCGATTTAAACCCTACGGTTAAATTTGTTAGCCCATGGGCCCTAATGCGAGACAACAACCTCCAAAAGGTAAATGTATCACCCTGCCTGCGCATCTTATGCGTCGAACATGGAGCAGACCCCAATGAATTGAGCTTTAGTGGCAACCTGGAATTGAATGTGGCCATCAACAAGGGATGGGATGACTATATAATGCTTCTATTGAGCAAGGGGGCGGACCCCAATAAAACCGATAGCAATGGCTTAACTCCCTTACATGCGGCGGCAAAAAAAGGAGATGAGAAAATGATGAGCTTGCTAAAAAGTTTTGGTGCTCAATCCACAGTCAATTGGCGAGACAAAACACCAGAAGAAGTATTAAAGGAAACTCGATCAGAACTACCGGTTTCAACTCTTGGTCTATTCAAACCTGTAGGAGCCGATATCTCTGAACAACAGGTTAACCACACGGCCTCTTTAAATTAAACACTTCATTGCTTATATGGGTCAGGCCTTGAATCTTGCATTGCAACTCAATCAACATAGTTATTCAAGGTTCAAGGCCCCCCAATGTTCTATTATGGAAACTCATTAGATAATTTCTTAAAAAAATTGTAATCATCAAGAGATTGGCATTTTTCACAATTAGATATGGCAAATAGCCTGGGTAGAGCCAACAAGAGCCTATTCTCCATATAACTTGTCACTAAAATCAACTCGATAAAACTCAATTTCAGGAAAAACTCGTGTATCGGCACCATAAATTATCTAATACCGAGCCTCTATTATTTGAAATAAATTATCAATAAGCTGGCTATGACCAGAACGGTTACTCCTGTGCGCATCTTAAAATAAGAGCGGTCCTCATATTGGTGTTTTAACAACCAATAATCCAAACACCAAAGAAGCAGGTAAATGGGGACTAGAAAAGCCGGATAAGTCAATGCCTTACTATTGCCCCATAGGACCCATAGGATCAACACGATTAGAATACTTGCAAGAAGAATTAGGCTGTGAGATGAATCCGAACGCACCACATATCCCCAAATCGTTCCGGCCATAAAACCCGCAATAAGTGTTGCATACGAGTTAAGCAAAGGTTGTATGACACCGAGATAGGGAAGCTCGGTGATTCCTAAAAGAGAGCACAATGCAGCAATAAGAAAAGGGAGGGCTCCTAAATAGGTTAAAAGGATAACGAGACTGTTTTTTTGTGCCATTGCATTTCCCTCTTTCAGCTATTGACTCGTAGGAATATTTTAATTCAAGAATCGTGATTAAATCTCAATAAATAGATTATTCGTCTCAATGTAACAAAAAATCTTTGCTCACGTAAGTTCTATGTTTTTATGAATAGTAACAAAGCCAATTGATCTGCGATTAAATTTAGTGGTTTTTCGATGAAAAATATTGAACTTTTAAACTTCATCAAGCATAGTGAATTTAATTTTCTTTTTGGCGAAATTTCACTATGGGTCATTATTTGGTTATTGCAGCAAGCAGTGCAATTGGTCAATCGGTTACTACTTTGTTGACCAAGCGTGGCGACAAAGTATTTACCACGGCAAGGGATAACCATAAGATTAATCCTGACTTTATACTCGATGCCAGCAATTTTGATGCAGTTACCGAAGTTTTTCATCAAGTGGGCAGCATTGATGGTGTTGTAAATTGCGCCGGTTCATTACTCTTGAAAAGTGCTCATGCGACAAGATTTGAAGACTTCCAGGCCTGCATTAATGCTTCGTTAACCACCTCATTTGCAACGGTCCGTGCTGCAGGTCTGGTGATGAAAAAAGGCGGTTCAGTAGTATTGATTTCATCGGCAGCCGCATTAGTTGGACTTGCAAATCACGAGGCGATTGCCGCCGCAAAGGCGGGAGTTATAGGTCTTGCTCAGGCAGCAGCAGCTACTTATGCCCCTAATAATTTAAGAGTCAATGTGGTGGCACCAGGAATGGTCGCGAGCCCATTGACCTCTCCTTTGTTAACGAATCAATTAGCGCATAATGCATCCAAAGCAATGCACCCTTTAGGACGCATTGGGACGCCAGAAGATATTGCTCAAGCGATTATATTTTTACTCAGTCCAGAAAATAACTGGATAACCGGGCAAGTTCTTGCGGTGGATGGAGGCTTAAGCCATGTCCGACCCAAGATGAAAATTTAATTCACTAATAAAAAACAATTTATGACAAAACTCTGCTTTATTTTAGGCGATCAATTGAGTGACACGTTGTCCGCACTAAGTGACATCAATAGGCATGATGATTGTATACTGATGTGTGAGGTTAAAGAAGAAGCAACTTATGTCAGTCACCATCCTAAAAAAATTGCCTTTTTGTTCTCGGCCATGCGTCATTTTGCTCAATCACTTAAAGATAAAGGGTATTGTGTTTACTACATCAAGTATGATGATCCAGATAATCAGGGAAGTCTGATCAAAGAACTCATGCGGGCCGTTGAAAAAATAAAGCCCTCCGTAGTCAATCTTACAGAGCCAGGGGAATGGCGCATTCTTCAAATGTTTAAGGATCTGCAGAGCAAATTATCGGTTCCATTAAACATTTTCGAGGACAATCGCTTTCTATGCCCAATCAATGAATTTAAAGATTGGGCCAAAGGAAAAAAACAACTGCGCATGGAGTTTTTTTACCGGATGATGCGTCAAAAATATCGGATTTTAATCGATGACAAGGGCAATCCAATCGGGGGCTCTTGGAATTATGATGTGCAAAATCGTAATCCTGCAAAAAACATTTCCTCATTTCCAGAACGCCTGGATTATCCAGAAGATGAGATTACCGCCGAAGTTTTGGAAGTAGTGAAAAAACATTTTTCAAAACATTTTGGTCAATTATACCCCTTTGATTTGGCAGTGACTCGTGCGGATGCGTTATCGGAAGCACATTATTTTATTGAGCATTGCCTCATCTCTTTTGGCAGCTATCAGGATGCCATGCTGACCAATGAAACCACTTTGTATCATTCAAAACTGTCGTTTTATCTTAATGTCGGGCTGTTATTACCTATCGAACTATGTCGTTTTGCAGAACAAGCTTACCTAGAACAAAAGGCACCTCTTAATTCAGTAGAGGGATTTATCCGGCAGATTCTAGGCTGGCGAGAATACATTCGTGGTATTTATTGGCAATTTATGCCCGCCTACAAAGAAATGAATTACTTTCAGGCTACAAGAGATTTACCTGCTTTTTTCTGGGGAGCAAATACTAACATGTTTTGTCTTCAGGAAGTAGTTCGCCAAACTTCCGTAGAAGCTTATTCGCATCATATCCAACGACTCATGATAACCGGTAATTTTGCATTACTTGCGGGCATCAATCCAAAACAAGTCTGTGAGTGGTATCTTGCAGTTTATGCTGATGCCTATGAGTGGGTAGAACTCCCCAACACCCTAGGCATGGCACTTTATGCCGATGGGGGCTTGATGGCAAGTAAGCCCTATGCTGCCAGTGGAAAATACATTCAACGCATGAGTAATTTTTGTGAATCATGCTCCTACAATCCCCATGATTCATTAGGAGAAAAAGCCTGTCCCTTTAATGCATTATATTGGAATTTTCTGAAACAAAATGAAGACAAGTTGAAACAGAATCCTCGACTTCATTATGCTTACATGAATTGGCAAAAAATGGCCCCTGATAAACAAGAAGCCATACAGACTCAGGCACAAGAAATATTATCCGCTTTAGATTCAGGCCGTCTTTAGGCTTGCGTATTAAGAATCCAAATGATCCCATTGAGATAACTTGCAAAAATAAGCCAGAAAAAATAGGGGGTTAGCAGTAAGGTAATTTCTTTTTGCTTATTTTTGATGGTCATTAAAATAAGGGCTGCATTTAAAGCCACCATAACGACTATCCATAAAAAACTAAATCCCAACCAATGCAGTTGAAAAAAAAGTGGTGTACATAGCCAATTCATAATGAGTTGAATGAGATAAAGACGAAGCACTGTTTTATTTTGGGGCTTATGTCGATTTTGCCATAAAGTAAAACCAACAATTGCAAGAAAAGCATATAAGATTGACCACACCAGTGAAAACACCCATCCAGGAGGAGTTAGAATTGATTTATCTAGCCCTTCATACCAAGAATGGATATTCTCTTCGGTCAATAAACCTAAGAACAATCCAATGATCTCGAAAAATAAAATCCAAACAATCAGTTTAATTCCGCTGTCTTTACGCAAAATGCTCTCTCCATAGTTGCATGAGTCCCTCTCGAAATGAAGGATACTGTAAAACAATATTAAGTTCGTTTTTTATTTTTAAATTAGACACACGACGATTGCTCCAATAGAACTCTTGCTCTCTTGGGGATAATGAAGCTTCTTCAAACGGGATTAAAGGCAATGGTGCTTGTTTCAATAACGAAGCAGCATAAGCATCAACCTCATGCGATGCAGCTGGCTCATCATCAGCGACATTGTAGGTAGATAAAGGATGCGGGATCTTTATTGAAGCAAGAAGCACGGACACAATATCATCAACATGGATACGCGAAAAGACCTGACCTTCTTTAAAAATACTGAACTTTTTCCCCGCTACAATTCGCTCAAGCGGATTTCTTTGCGGTCCATAAATTCCTGCTAGCCTGAAGATATGTAAAGGGAGTTGATTGCTTTCTGCATAAGAATACCATGCTTTTTCTGCTTGCAAACGTAAAATTCCAGTGGCGCTCTTGGGTTTACAAATACTCTCTTCATCAACCCAGTTTCCTTGATAATCACCGTAGACACCCGTAGAAGAAAGATAGCCTAACCATTGAATATGCGCCCTATTCTCCCGAATCAATTCTGCATAAGAAGACAACACCAGATCACCCATTCGTGCATCAGGTGGGACACTCATCAGTAAATGAGTGGATTGGCTGAGGTAGTATTCTAGATCTGCAGCCTGAAAATCGATCAGGGTGATTTTTGCAGGATGAGTCATCGCTTTTTGAGGGGCATGGCGTGTTGTTCCAACAACGTTAAACCCGAGTTGAATCAATCGCTGCGCGAGTCGATTTGCGGTATAGCCAAAGCCAAAAATAAAGAAAGATGGCGTCATTAGAGTTCCTTCTTTTTTAACTGATTGTAATAATTTAAAGCCCTCGTTCTGGCCTCATGATGATTAATAATTGGTCTTGGATAGTTTGTAGTTCGATAAATCTTCTCAGAATCAATAGCTTCCCAAGGTGCATGGATTGCTTGACTTTTTAATGGAGCAAGCTCCGGAACCCATTGACGAATATAGCTACCATCCGCATCAAATTTCTGACTTTGTAACACCGGATTGAAAATCCGGAAATAAGGGGCTGCATCGGCACCAGAGCCAGCCACCCATTGCCAACTCGCACTATTATTGGCTAAATCGGCATCGACAAGAGTATCTAAAAACCAATCGGCGCCCAAACGCCAATCAATGAGCAAACCCTTGGTTAAGAATGATGCAGCAATCATACGGACACGATTGTGCATATAGCCTGTTGCCCATAACTCCCTCATGCCGGCATCGATTATTGGATAACCGGTCAAACCTTTTTGCCAACAAGCCAATAATTTCTCATCGTTGTGCCACGGAAATGCATCAAATTCATTCCTGAAATTCTCGAATGGAAGTTTTGGGAAATGATACAGTAAATACACTGAAAACTCTCGCCATCCCAATTCCGAGAGAAAATGGTCGGCAGATGATAAATCACATTTCGGATCGAGTTTTGCCAGTTCGATTGCCCGTACGATGGTCCATGGACTGATTTCACCAAAATGCAGGTGGGGTGATAAACGTGAAGTTGCATTTTTTATCGGAAAATCTCGACTTTTTTTATAATCATTCAGTTGATGTTCTACGAACTCAAGTAATTTTTGTTGCGCCCCCTCTTCTCCTGGAGTCCAATATTCTTTAAATCGCGCAGCCCAATCGATGGTAGGTAATAATTTCCACTCCAAAAGCTTATCGCTTTTCACTTCAATGCCCGCAGGTCGATGTTCTAAATGCATTGCCGCTTGCAGATTAAGATTTTGTTTACAGTGGTTCCAATAGGGCGTAAAAACTTTAAAATAATCACCGTTTTTATTTTTAATTGTCCAAGGTTCATGCAGCACACTTCCGTTAAAACTTAGGGCTTCGATACCCTGTTCCAACAAAGTTGCTTTAATCTTTTTATCACGCAAAATAGCAGCGGGATCATAACAGCGATTCCAATAGACTGAGCTCACAGAAATGTTTTTAATTAAGTCTAAAATAATCTCCAGGGGCTCGCCCTTGCGCAGAATAAGTTTCAATCCAAGTTGTGCCAGGGAGTTACTTAAAGAGGTCAGACTATGATGAAGCCACCACGCTTGTGCTCCTCCTAAAACACTATTTTTTTCATCATAAATATACAGCGGGATCACAAACTGATGCCGAGAACAGGCCTCGATAAACGCAGGGTTATCGTTTAATCTTAAATCGTAACGAAACCAGACTAATGCAATGGTCATATCAATCTCAAACAGAAAACGATAATTCCAAATGTATCAATTTATCTAATAAATTAATAGAAATACGAAGAACCTTAAATCAATATCAAGATTTATTAGTGGAATAACATAAAAAACGGATTCAGTTTGAAAAAATTTTATAATGAAAATCGCTAGTGTAAAACCCATCACCGCAAAATTACATGGAATTTTACTAGAGTCCAACCAGCGACATTCAGAAATGGACCAATGCGACTTCCATAGCCTATAATTTTTCTCCATAACGCCCTATAAACAACGAAAGTCCATAATGCTACAACTGTAATTCACTCGAGGGAACGGACTCAACATCCCAATTGGCGTGGTGTTGTTTTAATCCTTTTTCAAGTGCTGGCGCAAGAAGCTGGGATAAATGGCTTTCCTTATAGTATTTTATGAAACGAGAAGCGTAAGCAAATCGCTCAGTATCCGATATTTTTTTATCCCTAAGATACTTCATAGCTTCCGAGCTTGCAGTGCTAGAAAAAAACCAATTTAAGCCCAATAGGCCGGATAAACCACAGCATCTTGATGATTTATACTGATAATAATCTTTAATAACCGAAGCGATTTCACCAACTGACAGTTTAGGATAATTCTCTTTGCTGTTATACATAAAGCACTCTCCGTGTTGTGCTTGCTCTCTAAATAGCTCTAATTTCGTTTTTTTTGTGCGGCCCGTTTGCTGGAAATTTGATTTTTCTGGTAGGTTGTTGGAGAGAGTTTGAAGCCTAATTGCTCCGTTTTCATGTTCTTGATATTTTTTGAGCGAGTCTAAAAATGAGTGAGTCATGATGGATGCTTCTTTTTTGTTGGCATCAAGATAAATAAGATTAATCTGTAGACTCCCTTTAAAGTCATCCAGCAAACCATCTTCTTTCATTTTATCAGCGACTTCAGGGACTAAAATTGAATTTTTACTTTCATCAGTGACCCTTAGGTGCAAAGACAAATTTTCAAAAAACCTTAAGGTTTCAGTTTTTACCTGTTCAAGCCCCTGAAGGAGCGACTTTTTACCAGGCTTACCCGGGAATAGTACAGAAACTTTGCTGTTGTTCGGTAATTGGCTTAATTTTTTCTCACCATGGTAACAGACTATAACCTCATGATTTTGCTTTGCTTCTAATAATAACCATTCTTCGATGATTTTTTTTAGATTTGGCGGAACTGCTCTCTTTTTAAAAGGAACATATAAATAATGACTCATTCTAAAATCACCCCTTGAAATGTATCATTTAAGTAAAGTTTTGTAATAATTATACAAAAATAAAAAGCAAATGTATAGGATTTGATCTGCATGGAATAAAGATAGGCAACGCTGTTCGGAGTGACCCCTACCTGATGCCCTATTTGAAAAAGGCTTTTGCACTGTTCGTCTGCATTACTTTTACAGTATTCACTCTGATTGTGAGATCGTTGGCGTTGGTATATCCTCTATCCTAAGGAGGATTAGTTCACCACCTAAACCCATGTGGCAATTACTACAAGGTCATACACGCCCTTGTGAGCCTTTGATGATGATTTTTCGAGGTGATTTAAATAACCACTGCTTTGCTGCTGTGCTCACTAATTTTCTCAGTCACTTCGCTCACTACGGGATGCATTCTTCTCTGCTCTGGTAAAAATTGACTCATGATTCGAGCAAAATGATGCATATCGACTGCTTCTTGTATTTTCGATTTTACTTTTCCAAATTCGTTGAGGAAAAGAAACGTACCAAATCTTTTAACACTTCCTGTTGCACTTGGGCATTTATCCAATTAAGTTTCACCTGGGTAGTTAATTGCTCTCGTTGATTCACAAGGAACAAAGTACTATCCCCTTCAGTGAATTTTTTTGTCTCTCCCTGCTGCACCTTTAGTGCCAAAGAGTATTCTTTTTTTAAGAAAGCGACTTGTTGACGCATTCTTCTAATCCCAATATAAAGATTGGTAAGTTCATTTCTAAGCTGCTCATACGTAAACTTTTTTTCCGCTCGTATTTGCTCCAGCTCACTTTGGGTACGAATTAATTTTCCTTTGGCTTCTCGTCGTAATACAGGAAATTTGAACGAAACGCCGATAAAAGCTGCCTGAGGAATTAACGCAGGATATCCGCCACTGCCGTTTTGCTTAAAAGTAGATGCCGTAGCATCCAAATTAGGGAGCAACTCATTTCTCGCTAAATCACGCTTAAGTCTTATTATTTTTGAGTAGTTTCGCAGCTTCTGTAATGCAGGATGGCGAACTAACTGGGGGAAACCTTGGGCTGATTGACGTGGCTGCATCCAACTCTGGGAAGGCAGACTTTGTTCCGATGGAATTTTGGGGTTCCCTCGTTCATCTCGATAATACAAAGATAAATTGATTGCAGCTTGTTCGAATATCATTCTCCCTTGATTAAGCAACTGCTCTCTTTGGACTATTTGTTGTGTGTTTTCAGTGATTGCAAGTCGCGCGAGATCGCCCTGATTTGCTTGCTGTTCAATGGCAACTTGTCGCTTTCGCGCTAATTTTAATAACTCTCTAAAGGTTTTTAATTGCCACCCTGCTTCTACCCATTGCCAATAGGCTTTAATCGTCTCCTGATATATCTTAATTTTTATTGCTTCCATGTCGTGTTTTTTCAACTCAATGGACTCAGCGGTGGTTAATAAATCGGTTCGCTCCTTATCAATCAATCGATCTCGAAGTAAAGGTAATGATAAGCCGGCTCGGTATTCTCCACCTGAATTCGTTAGATAATTTTGATAATAGATAGGCCAGTCCCCATTTCCATTTCGATACCCAGCAAATAATTGGACTCCATTATAAAAAGTAGGAACACTAATCTGGGCATCTCCATAATTATTAATATAACCACCTGCTGGCTGAGATCGAGTGCTTGCATCAAGAGAGGGGTCGAACTTTCCCAATGCACTCAAATGTGCGCCTTGAGCCTTTGTAATTTCCAAACGTGCTATTTTAATTTTGGGATAATACTGAGTAACGCTCTGAAGCACCTTATCCAGGGTTAATTGATGGTCTTCACTAGCCACACTGACAACCGAGGGAAGACAACACATCAAACCTAAAATGAGCTGATATTTAAGACCAGTATGAGTAAAAAATCGAATCATGACGGATTCTTCCCTGGAGTACTTAACGAATTCTTTTCTGGAGTACTTTCGGGCGGAAAGCCATTGAATTGGCGCCACAATTCATACCATAATGGGACTTGGCCTAATTGAACCCAACCATGAACACGCACACCTTGCCTTAAAAATCGAGGTTGAGGCCAAGGCTCATCCGGGACAATGACCGCACGAAATAACCCCATGCCATTGTCGGTGGGATCTATAAAAGCTACCGTACCACCAAAGGTACCTACAGCAATTTCTGGCCAACCTCTAAATTGGATTGCAGGCCATCCTTCAAACTGTAATCGAGCTTTTTGATGAAGTTGAACAAACGGAATATCATTGCCATCAATCCATAACTCCACCGCGCGCGATTGGGTGTCGGGAATAATTTGCGCCAAAACATCTCCTGCTTTAATAACGACACTCTCTTGACCGGTCAACCGTTTAAAAATTACTCCCGCCACATGTGCTTTGATAAGTTGTGTTTGCTGACGGGCGATGCGCACATCAACATCGACTAGATCAATATTTGCCTGCGCTAACTCACTTTGGTATTTCGAGTATTCAATTTGTGCCAATTCAAACTGACGCTTTGAATTAATTCCTTGCTGATACAATCTTTTTTGACGCTCTAGATTGGCTTTTCCGGCGATTATGGATTGCTGCGCTGCCTGTATGCGCAGTTCGATAGCTTTTTTTTCTAATTCCAATCGCTTCAATAATTGAGGATCAATATCGCTGATTTCAACGATAAGATCGCCAGGCTCTACCTTCATTCCCTCATCAACATACCATTTTTTAATGCGTCCATTGATTGGTGAGTTCAATGTATGAAGTCGTTCAGTCGGGGAATAAGCAATCACCTTTCCATTGCCAAGGGCAAACTGTTGCCATGGAGTAAAAATTAAAAACAAAATGAGAATCAATGCAATAAGAACAATGATTTTGGCGATTCTTTGGGGCTTGGGAAGTTTGGCAATCATCGTATAGGCATGTAATTTCATGGAAGCACCGCGTAATTTGATATTTCTGTAAATTCATGAGTTTGGCTAACTAAAATCATCAGGGTATTTTTTAGGTTCAGCAATGGTCCCATGAGCAAGTCAATTTTATCGCGTTCCAATCCATCAAACGTACGGTCAATAATCAGTAATTGAGGCTCAAGCAAAATAATTCGTACTATCATGAGTGCAATCAGCTCAAATTCTGTAAATTCATTTTGCCAATCATATATTACCGCTTTTAAACCTAAAGGTTGATGTACTATTTTTTCAGAAAGTCCGAAATGATTGAGCTGCTCCATCACCTGTTTAGGAGAGATACTCTTATGGTTTAGTACTAAGTTGTCATAAATGGTGCCTACAAACCATTCAGGTCTTCGTAACAATAAACTGTATTGTCGAAGTGCTGCTCGATGCTTTTCATTGCATAGTTGTTGATTAACTTGAACGTGCATATCATATTTTTTTCCAAATCCCAGCAGTGATTCAGAAAATGTTTTGCAATTCTGTGCATCTTGAGAGTAAACAAAAAGAGGATTATTCAAAGAGGCAATTGCGTGACGTTTATTGGCGAATTTTATTTCTATGGTTTGGATTGGCACAAATAAAGCATTCAGATCGATTTTAATTTCTTCCAAGGGTAAATTGAGGACTACATCAATCTTATTCTTGGAGGCAATTAAATCGTAATAATTCTCAAGAAGAACACCAAAGCGCTTAAATGCATAAATCAATGCACCAAGCACAATTTCAGCAGCTACCAGTTGTCCTAAACTCAATTGATTTTTAATCACAAGATATCCTCCTAATCCTAAAAGGAGGCTACTTGAAAACGCAGCCAGCAGATAAAAACCAATTTGATGCTTAATCAGTTGTTTAAAATGAGTCTTTCTTGCATTTAAAAAAGACACCAAATGCTTGTCGGATTGTAATGTGGCGTAGTGATTATAATTACTAAATCGAAATAAAAATCGATTGATTAGAAGTTCTTCAAGCCAGGCACCCACTTGATGCTTTTCGGCGCATTCTTTTTTTGCACTTTCTAATCCTTTACGAAAGGGGATAAAAATAATTAACAAGATACTAAGAATAATAGCTACGTCAAAAATGATAAATAGGGGATGATAAATGAGGAGAAGTAACAACCCCAAAAAAAGCTGTAATCCTAAATTAACCCCATAAAGCAAAAGGCTGGCAAGTGATTTATTGATGGTAGCCACTTCAAAAAAACGATTGACCAGTTCAGGACCATGATGCGTTGAAAAACTATCAAGCGACAGACGGGTAAAATGATTGGTGAGGTTTAGACTTATTTTCACCATCAATTTTTGCTGAATGACTTCAAGAATTACAGTTTGCCAAACATTTAAGGCCCCCAGTGCCGCCATTAAGATGAACACAATCAGACTCAAGGTCAATACAGGCTGCATTAATTTGCCAAAAGCAATTAAATTGATTAATGTCTGTGCTGCAATCGGAATGCTTAATGTGAATAAGCTTGCTATTAAGCTAATGAGTGCAATCGATATCAGGGTGGGTCTATCTAAAACATCAGTAATTGAATTCATTTCTTTACTTATTATCCTTTTTTAATCGTAAAAAACTAGTGTTTTAATTTTTTCAATAAAAAAAACTCAAGGGACTCGATTGCCTTATTGTGCTCTTTCTTTTTTAGCAAGGATACATGAATATCGTTTAATTTAGGTAAAAAATCCTCATCAAGTCGGTCAAGATCATTAGGAATCATGCTGCGTTGTATGGCAGTAATGCCTAACCCTGCGCGCACTGCAGCCATTTTCCCAGTGTAGCTTTGACTACTGAACACAAGACGCCAGTTTAAATGGTGACTCTCTAGAGAATCAATCACGTTTCCACGATAAACACAAGGTGTTGGTGAGAGCACCAGCGGAATTGGTGTGTTTTTATTGAGTTGAGTGAGAAGCTCTCTCTTCCCCACCCAATCGACTGACTCATTCCACACATCGACACCCTCAGCAATTTGATTTCTTTGATTTGTTTTAATCAATATCAAATCAAAATCGCCGTGGTTAAAACGTTCGATTAAATTAAGAGTCAGTTCACACTCAACATTCAGCATCACCCGTGGATGCAGTCGTGAAAACTCCACCAACACATCCGATAAAAACATTGACGCAAAATCCTCAGGCAAACCAAATCGAAGTTCCCCATGGAGTTCTGGGGCCTTGAATCGGTCAAGTGATTCGCGATGCAGTTCATAAATTCTTTTGGCATAACCTAAAAAAAGCTCGCCATCAGGGGTTAGCGACAGCTCGCGTCCGCGAAGAATTAAGGGTTTTTCAATCAACTGCTCCAGTTTTGCAATCTGCTGACTCACTGCGGATTGAGTGCGTCCAATCCGAACGGCTGCTTTTGTAAAACTTCTGGTTTCTGCAACCGCCAAAAAGCATTGCAAGGTTACGGTATCAAGGCTCATTAGAAATCCTAATCAAAGATATAAAAATTATTAATTTTACTAATATAAGTTTATCTTATATATTTCCATTGTAGCAAAACATTTTCTAATGAGGAATGCTGTGAATACAATAATACTTTTTTTATCTGGCGCGCTTCTGGCATGCCCAACCCTCGCCCTGTTCATTAACTGTTTTAGTGGCAGGAAAAGAGCTGCCTCTGCTGCTCGCTGGGCCGGTGCATTGATTGGTTTTGGATTTGTAATCGGTGTTATTTTGTTAAGCTGTTTGCGCTTTTCAGAAATGCCGATGATTTATCTACTCACCAGCCTGAATACCTTAGCCCTGTTATTATGTACTTTAGTTTTATTGGTGAGCTTTATTGTTCATCGATTTTCACTAAGGTACATGGATGGCGACCGGCTCTATTCGCGTTATTTTTGCACCCTGTCAGCGATTACGCTTAGTGCTGTAGTTATGGTTCTTGCCGATAACCTTTTTCTGTTTTGGTGCTCCTGGTCACTCAGCAACCTCTTATTAATTGCTTTAATGGTTCACAAGAGCGAATGGACCGCGGCAAGAAATTCAGGACGGCTCACCCTCAATACCTTATTAGTAGGAAGTATCAGCTTGCTAGCTGCTTTTATCTTAATCACCTTAAGCACTGATACTGCATCCATCCAAGCTATCAATCAGACAGATATAGTAAGTTCCGCAGTGTTTATGCCAGCGATGACGTTGATGACACTCACGGCATTAACTCAATCAGCCATTTGGCCGTTTCATCGCTGGTTGATTAGCTCTTTAAATTCACCAACCCCGGTTTCCGCGCTGATGCATGCAGGCCTTGTCAACGGCGGTGGCATCCTCATTGTCAAATTTGCCCCGCTCTTTGCCGCATCCAGTCACTTACTCATGACTGTATTCATTCTGGGAACCCTCTCAGCATTTTTAGGAACCTTTTGGAAGCTCATGCAGCATGACATCAAGAAAATGCTGGCTTGCTCCACTTTAGCGCAAATGGGATTTATGATGATGCAATGCGGTCTGGGATTATTTGCCGCCGCTGTAGCTCACTTATGTTGGCATGGCTTATTTAAAGCTTATTTATTCCTCAATTCGGGCTCTGCGATTGCTCAAAAAAGGAATGAACCTAAAGCCACTGGATACAAACCGCTTCTCTTTTTAATTGCGTGCAGTGGCGGCTTCTTAGGAATGCTGGGTTTTGCATTCATGACGAATAAGCCAATCCTGTCTCTGCAGGCAACCTCATTCTTACTGGTATTTGCATTCATTGCCGGAACACAACTGATGCTCACAGTAATGAACAATCGCTTGTCCATCATTAACATGACACTTGGACTTTTGATGGCTTCCTTAGCGGGATTGATATATGGAGCAAGCATTCATCTGATTGAAGCGCTTCTTCCTAACTTAACCCAGTATTACTTACCCAAGCTATCAATACTGCATCTGATTGCTTTAGTTCTGCTTGTACTCCCCTGGCTGCTGTTTAACCTTGGGTTTACGAAAAAAATTAAAGATTCAAATTTCTGGTGCTGGCTGTACATGAACCTATTCAATCTAAGCCAACCCGCCCCCAAAACGGTAACCACATTACGGTCTGATTATAAATACTAATTATCCTGAGGAGTAACCATGAGCAGAGCAAAAGCAATGGCGAATAAAGAAAAATTAAATGAGCAGCCTTTGAAAACAACGGCTTCAGTCAAAACGCCAAATAAGAAACTCGAAGTCCGTGCATTAGTGGATAACGCTGCCCAACGGATTGCCCCGGTTTGGCCGCTAGAAACGTTTATCGCATGCAACCCCTTACAAGGATTTGAAGCGCAAAATTTTGAAGAGGCTTTAGCACAAGGCGGATTTCGACGAAAGGAAGTTTCCCGCAATCGCGCTTTAGAAAACGTCAACCTGCAGATGATTAAATGGTGTGGTGGTTTCTTTGATGCCGGACAAGGTGCTATTGAAATGCCCTATCGAGAAAAAGGGTTCTATTTTGGATTTTTGAAACTCGCGTGTTTTGACAAAAAACTTCATGAGAATAAGAAAGAGACAAAACAATGGTTAATGAGCTTGCCTGAATCTGCTGAAGAGGCAATCATTCTTTGCCTGCAAAAACTTAATGTGCCCAGAGACAAAGCAGAAGAATTCATCACCCAAACCTTTCTTTATCTGCCAGGTTGGGCGGGTTTTGTGAAATGGAAAACCCACTGGCACAATCCTACAACAGAAGACAAAATACCGGTTACACTCACAGACTTTCTTGCGGTGCGCCTGGTTATTACCTGTTTGCTCTGGCCCGAAGCGGGTCTGGAAAAAAAAAGCGAAGGAGATGGTTCTTTGGTTCAGGAGGCGCTTAAAAAAATAAAACGCAATGAAAAACACTACGAGGAGGCATTGCTTGAGACCTTGTTACCTGCAGTCAATCAGCGGACAACCAAGACTCAAAGAGCAGATGCGCAACTGGTCTTTTGTATTGATGTCCGCTCTGAACCTATTCGTAGGGCTATAGAGAAGCTGGGAAATTATGAAACTTTAGGATTTGCCGGCTTTTTTGGGATACCTATTCGTGTGCAAGAGTTTGAGAGTGGCAAAACAAAAGATTGTTGCCCGGTATTATTAAAGCCCCGTTATCGTGTCGATGAAAAACCAAGCGCCGCAAATAAGGCCTTTATTGAGCAACACCAACAGGGGAAAACGGTTAAGACCACTCTTGGCAAAGTCTATCAAGAGTTAAAATATAATTTTGCAACCCCTTTTGCTTTGGTTGAAACCCTTGGGGCTTGGTGTGGCCTGAAGATGGTGCTGCAATCGTTAGCGCCTAACTATACCAAGAAAACAAGTCAAGCTCTAAATCACTTAATTGTCCCCAAAATCCATACAGAGCCCTCGTTTGAATTAAATGAGACTAATTTGGAGCAAGGCATCGCGTTAAGCGAGCAGATTGACTATGCCGAAACGGTATTACGCCTCATGGGGCTCTCTTCAGGTTTTGCAAAAGTGATTGTCCTTTGCGGTCATGGAAGTTCCACCGAAAATAATCCCTATGCATCGGCTCTAGATTGTGGTGCCTGCGGCGGGAATCCTGGAGGCATTAACGCGAAACTCTTGGCAGCAATTCTTAATAAAACGGAAGTAAGAAGGGGATTAGAGGATAAAGGAATTCACATTCCAATCGATACCGTGTTTTATGGTGCTCTTCACAACACCACCACCGACTCTATTGCGCTTTATAACCTAAAATCAAGTAAGGTCATTTATCCAGCGCTGCTCAATCAGTTACTTGCCGATTTGGAGGAAGCAAAATCGAGCAATAATCTGGAACGGGGTCGCAAATTAAATTCAAAACATGCAGAACAAGACATTCTGCGAAGAAGTCAGGATTGGTCTGAAACACGCCCTGAATGGGGTCTTGCCCGCAATGCTGCTTTTATTGTGGCGCCCCGTTCTTTAACTAAAAATATCAATCTTGATGGTCGATGCTTTTTACATTCCTATGACTGGGAACAAGACCCCGAAGGAAGTTTCCTGGAAACAATCCTCACCGCACCCATGGTGGTTGCTCAATGGATTAATACCCAATATTTATTTTCAACCCTTGATAATGTTGCTTACGGCAGTGGCAGCAAAATCACTCACAATGTCACGGGCAAAATGGGTATCATGCAGGGCAATGGCAGTGATTTAATGCATGGACTTCCTTTGCAATCCGTGATGAGAAGTGATGAAACCCCTTACCATCAGCCACAACGCCTGTTGACTGTAGTCCATGCACCCAAAGCGCTCGTCTCAAGCATCATTGAGCGTCAAGCGATTTTAAAAACATTGTTCTTCAATGAATGGGTTCATCTTATCATCATTGAACCAAGTGATGGTCAAGCCTACAAACTGAATCAAAATGGCAGTTGGATTTTAGCTCGCTAATGAGGAGAAAAAAATGAAGGTGATTAAAGTTCAAGAAAGAAAGGATATTGGCATTAACCTCCACCCTATGAAAAAAATAGAAATAATCGTATCTGGTGAGCATGAACAGCTCATCAGTTCGATGATGGAAGAGGCAAAAGTCACAGGGTTTACCCTGTTTCGCAACATTTCAGGTAAAGGCCATAATGGATTTCATGAAGGAAAAATATTATTCAACGACCGAGCGTCGCTGATTATGTTTCTTGCCGTAGCTCCGGAAGAAGTCATAGCAACCCTTGCATTAGGAATGAAAACCTTATTTCAGCAGAATTCGGGGGTCATGTTTGTTTCCGATGTTGATGTGGCACGTATGGATTATTTCCATTCCATCACTGGAGCCTGATCATGCACTATCGCAATCAGTCGGTTTTGCTGGCCTCAAAACATGAGAAAGAAAAAGCAATTGCCAAAGCTTTTTTTGATACACTCTCGTGCACATTGGATGTACATGATTTCGATACCGACCAATTTGGGACTTTTACTGGTGAAATAGCAAGGACATTAAGCCCCTATGATACCTGTATTTTAAAAGCAAAACGTGCTGCAGAGCACTACGGTTATGAATTAGCAATTGCGAGTGAAGGAAGTTTTGGTCCGCATCCTGCATTTCCCTTTATTCCCAGCGACCATGAAATCATGGTATTTTTAGATCTCAAAAACAATTGGGTGATTGCAGAGCAATTGACAACAACCAAAACAAACTATCGTATGATGACCATAACCCCAAAAACAGAGCTTGACGAATTTTTAGTAAAAGCCGGTTTTCCCGAGCATGCTCTAACCCTGCAAACCAACAAAGATAAAGCGGTTATTGCCAAAGGAATCAGAGACAAGGAGGCCCTCGAGACCGCATTGTCTCTTGGCTTCCAACAAGAAAATGAACTCTTTCTTGCAACGGATATGAGAGCCATGATGAATCCCTTGAGGATGCAGGCGATTTCTGAACTCGCAGAAAAACTAGCTCATCGAATTCAATGTTGTTGCCCCAATTGTGGTGCTCCTGGTTTTGGGTTTAAAGAAACCTCAGGCAGTCTTCCTTGCAATGATTGCACATCCCCGACCTCCTTCTACCTGCACGAAGTTTGGGGCTGCATTCAATGTGATTATCGGGAGACTCACCCCAGGAAAGACGGGTTAGAAGCAGCTGAGCCGCAATATTGTGATTATTGTAACCCTTAAAAAAAGTAACCCGATTAGGAGTATATTGAAATGCAAGAAAAACCTTTAGTTGGCATCATTATGGGCTCTCAAAGTGATTGGCCGATACTCTCTGAGAGCGCAAAAACACTAAAGGGCTTGAAGATTTCCTTTGACGCAGACATTGTATCGGCACATCGGACACCAGACAAACTCCATGACTACGCACGAAATGCGGAAAAACGCGGAATACAGATTATTATTGCGGGTGCTGGAGGCGCGGCTCATCTTCCAGGAATGATGGCCGCAATGACCAGACTTCCTGTTTTGGGTGTCCCAATACCTTCTTCTTTACTTGATGGCTTGGACTCCCTGCTTTCCATAGTACAGATGCCGGCAGGGATACCGGTTGGTACATTAGCAGTCGGCAAAGCAGGCGCAATTAATGCAGCTCTTTTAGCAGCCGCAATCCTTGCCAACAATAACCCGGAGATTTGCGAACGCTTAAATCAATACCGGGCGCAACAAACCCAAAAGGTTCTTGATAACAGCAAACCCCAATTGGAGTCATTATGAAACTCGGTATTTTAGGTGGCGGGCAACTCGCAAAAATGCTGGTTTTGGCAGCCCACTCGTTAGGAATTAGTACGGTATGCTTATCTCCCGATCCTAATCCTTGTGTGCGCCATTTAACTCGCCTCATTTCAGCATCATTTGATGACGAAAAAGCACTTACTGCGTTTTGTAATGAAGTTGATTGCGTCACATTTGAAACGGAAAACATTCCCTTGGCTTGTGCTGAGTTCATTGCCAAAAAAGTTCCATTTTATCCCTCTACCAAAGCGCTGCAGATCACTCAAGATCGCTTTTTGGAAAAATCATTTTTAAACTCATTAAAAATAAAAACGGCTCGTTTTACCGCGATTGAAACGCTTAAGGAACTGCAGGATGCCTTTGTCAGCTGGAATAGCTCTGCCATTTTGAAAACAAGACGATTAGGCTACGATGGCAAAGGACAATATGTTCTGCATGAGCAGTCTGACATAGCAACTGCCTGGGAATTGATGCAGTCTCGTGATTTGATTTTGGAGCAGTTTGTTCCTTTTGAGGAGGAGCTATCGCTTATTGCCGTGAGAAATCAGCAAGAAGAGGTTCAATTTTATCCTCTCATCAGAAATCAACATCATCAGGGCATCCTTCAGTGGTCCGAAGCCCCGTTAGACAATAATTTATTGCAACAAAAAGCCCAAGACATTGCGAGCAAGATTATGGATTCTTTAAGCTATGTCGGCGTCATAACCATCGAATTTTTTCACCACAAGGGCGAACTGATAGTCAATGAAATTGCTCCAAGAGTCCATAATTCTGGGCATCTAACCATTGAAGGGGCAATAACCAGTCAGTTTGAAAATCATTTACGTGCGGTATTTGCTTTACCTTTGGGCCTTACGGAGCTTATGAGCAAGTGCTTTTTGGTCAACTGCCTTGGCAAGATGCCCCCCATCCAAGCGTGCCTGGAAATACCAGGTGCCCATTATCATGATTATGGTAAAACGTCTCAGCCGAAGCGCAAGGTTGGCCATGTTACTTTAGTCGATAAAAATCCTGAGCGGTACCAGGACAGCAAGCTGAAGCTCATCAAAATGCAAAAGGAGTGCGCCATCGCTGGTGGATAATCTATGACAGGTAAGATCAACGGGTAAAAATAATGTTCATCGATCAACAAAAAAGTATTAGAAAAAACTTTGCAATAAGGAGGTGTTACATCAAAAAATTTGATTCGTACTGAGAGTAAATGTTTATGATTTATTAAATAAGCTAGGCTGAATTTAAGGACTATTTGAAATTGCTTTAATCAGAAAATAGTCTAATCTTCAAATGATGTTAAAACTCATAAGGATATCAAAATGAAATTAATTAAACAGTTGTTCTTAGTTGCACTCATTTCCCTCTACAGCTTCGCAGCAAGCGCAAACGATACAATCGTTAACGTTGCTGAAGGCAATAAAGATTTTTCAACTCTTGTTTCTTTACTTAAAAAAGCAGGGCTTGTCAGTGCACTTGAGGGTAAAGGACCTTTCACGGTTTTTGCACCAACCAATGAGGCTTTTGCCAGTGTTCCAAAAGCTGATTTAGATGCCCTTCTCGCAAATCCTGAGAAGCTGAAGGCTGTTTTACTTTATCACGTCGTCAGTGGAGACGTTACTTCTGATAAAATTAAGCCAGGAATGGTTAAAACACTCAGCGGGCAAGATGTTGATGTAACGGTTAAAGAGGGTAAAGTGTTTGTCAATAATGCCGAGGTTGTCAAAGCTGATGTGAAAGCGTCTAATGGCGTGATTCACGTTATCGATCACGTTTTAATTCCTAAAGAGTAGTTGTTTTTAGATGGCACTCATTTTCCTTGAGTGCCATCTCATCAAAAGACCCTCATTTTTAAGCATGCTCAGAATAAAACACTATCAAATTTCGTTTGCATGACCTTACTGCTTTTAATGCAGCACTCACACGTTCAATTTATCCAGAATAAATGATATATACTATTTAATAAGTGTTTTTCTTAATATTGTAAATTTGCAAGCGAGGGAATATTAATGATTCCGCCTGAAAAACCCAAAAATGAAGCGGAACGTTTAGCAACGCTTTACAAATTGCACATCCTCGATACGGAGAAAGAGGAGCGTTTCGATCGAGTAACACGTATTGCGCGCAAACTTTTTGAGGTCCCTATTTCGGCCATATCTTTTCTTGAAGCTGACCGCCAATGGATGAAATCTACTCAAGGATTGAATATAAAAGAAGCTGCGCGCGAAACTTCTTTTTGTGGTCATGTTATTCTTTCCGATAAAATTATGGTAGTTGAAGATGCTGCTCAAGATGAGCGATTTTATGATAATCCTTTTGTCTTAAAAAAACCCAATTTCAGATTTTATTTAGGATGTCCTTTGCAAGTTAAAGGCTACAATGTGGGCGTATTTTGTTTAATCGACAACAAGCCGAGATCGAAATTGGAAATTGATCAAAAAATGGTAAATGACCTGGCGCGAATGGTGGAAATGGATTTAGAGCAATTACAGGTTTCCATGACTGATGAATTAACCGGTTTATCGAACCGCAGAGGTTTTTTAAAATTAGCCGACTATTTGTTTCAAAAATGCCAACGTGAAAATCAAGTTTTTACCCTGTTATTTTTTGATTTAGATAAATTTAAGCAGATTAATGATGAATTCGGACATTTGGAGGGTGACAAGGTTTTAAAGACTTTTGCGAACGCTCTTCTCCAGAACTTTCGATATTACGATATAATTGCACGTTTGGGTGGTGATGAATTTTGTGTATTTTGTTCAGGCTTACAGCGAAAATATGTCACTGGAATCATTCAACGCCTAAAAGACTCCTTGGAATCTGCAAAAATCAAGGATCATCCGATTCAATTTAGTGTCGGTATTATCGAATACAATCAAAAAGAACATCAAACACTTGAGGATATGATAACTCTTGCCGATTCTAAAATGTATGATTCTAAAAATAGTAAAGGATGAGGGATTTGATCACAGCGAGGGGGAAGGCCTTGAATTGTGACTTTTCAAAACTGCAGTCGTAATTTTTTGACGCTTTGATTCACCCTCGAATAAAGCAAGCAAAAATACCCCCCAATTTCCTCTCCATTCAAGGCCTGCCCCCATGGCGTATTTATTTAAAATTGTATCGTTACCCCAAAGAGGAAATCTTTTTAATTTTGTTCAAATTAGAACGTTGATCTGATTAAAGAAGAAACCCAAAGATAGAAATTAAAATGAGAAAACTCATTGCAATAATTAAGTTGGATACCACCACTGGATTTCTCCAGGAATTCACTGTGAATGGTGTAGTTATCTTATAAATAATTTGAATCGTAAGTAATGTAATGATGATTTGCGAATTAGGCATTAAAATTAATGCGATAGATAAGACCAGAATAGCTAGATAAATTGATAGTAATATTTGTCTTGCTGGGGTTTTGGGCCCATATGCTTGGATAATCCAATGAGCGTCTAAAATAAAACCGACGATCACCGGTAGAAGAACCACTATGTTGATAGCAAGCGCGATGATTAATATTAAATTCATTTTCGATTGATCTTGATTTTCTAAACTTATCCTATAAAGTGAAAACATTAACAAAGCACCCCTCCAAAATCCAGACAATTTTATTAACCTAACGGGATTCTTTTTCAAATTAATTTAGAGCGGAAAATGTATGGACGAAATCAGTTATCATTATGAGGCAGGTGTAAAACAAGCTGAGTTGGACCTAGTCGAAAAAGCTCATATCGCAGCGGAAGCGGAACATGGTATTGTTTGTAATTATGCATTATTTTACATTGCAGCTAGAGATGAAGAGAATCATTTAGTTGGGCTATTGACCGCGTACACTGCCTTTGCAGAAATTTACGTGGAAGATCTGTGGGTGCACGCCAATTATCGAAAGCATAAAATTGGGAGCACGCTTCTTGAAACTCTTGAAAATAAGTTCAAAGGCAAAGGTTATAATAATATCAACTTGGTAACCAGTGCATTTCAAGCTCCAGAGTTTTATAAAAAATGCGGCTATGAGGTGGAGTTTGTTCGAGAAAATAAACATAATCCAAAACTAACTAAAACATTTTTTATTAAATATTTTGAGGATGATGTTCAACATCAAGGTATTATTTCAACTAATAACCAATGATAAAAAGCTGCGTTAGCTTACCGGGTCAGGCCTTAAATTGTAAAATTTTTTGAATTTTTAAATTGAGGCATCCAATAAATTTCCTTTTAATTTCTTTATCCTGGCAAATGAAGAGAAAGTGATACATTTGTGAGAGAATCTATCGTTTTAAGCGCTTTAACTTTAGTTTCCCAAGCAAATAAGGGATAGAGCACCAACCGATAATGCCCTCTAAAATCAATACAACACCCAATGTGATATAAAAAAACTTTCCCATTCCAAAGATCGCAGCCAGACACAATACAGCACCAAATATTGTACGGTTTATCCGATCTGTTTTATCTATATTACATGCAAATTTCATTTCAATTCCTTTATCATTCAATTCTAAATTAACTTCAGAGCCAGCATCGTTGTTTCCTTTACTCCTTTGTCCTTCTCACTTCGATGCCTCACGAGCAAGGCCTTGGATTGTAAATTTTCGAAACCGAAGTCGTAATTTTTGACTCCTTTACTCACACTAGAATAATGCAAGCAAAAATAACCCCCAATTTCTTCACCATTCAAGGCCTGAACCCATGAAGCATTTTCCAATAGAAATTTTCTACAATAGAATCATTAATTGTAGTAATACTGCGGTTGTGAGACGTAGTATTCCTCATCTTCATTGCTGTAGGATTCTATTTCTTTCTTTTCCTGCTCTCTTTTATAATAAGCTCTTTCCAGCAAACGAAATTGTTCCTGTTCAACCTCTAATCGTGTTTGCTCACTCTGAGACGGTCCATTCTCTTTATCATTTTTTGCTGAGGCATATAAAGACAACCGACCCAACATATTTCGGGTACTATCCGGGCCACTTCCTGCCTCTTGGATTTTTAATTCAATTTTCGCCTCCAGAAACAATGCCATCCATGCCGCTAGGGATTCTTTCATAAGCGGTACGCGATCAGCAGTCTTTAATTGTAACAGGTTACTGATAATTTGAGTCGCTTTCATATGGGACTGAGAACCTAAGGTCCAAATTCCAGCACGCAATGCGCCCTCATGGCTTAAGGACAAGAGATATAAAAGATCAACTCCATTATACTTGGTTGCCAAAGTTAATTTATGTTCTGCTATAAAATCTATAAAATCCTGGCCTAAATTGAGCTCTTCTGCCGTAACTGGACAAGTTCCCTTATATTCTGGTGAGTAAATAATTGGGGCAACTGCCTTATAATGAGCTTCTTTTTCCGGTGATTGTAGATGAGCGGGGAATGAATAATAAACCAACTCGTCAATGGATTCTGTTGTACAGATTCGACCATTTGTTTCATAGTAATAACGCATTTATTTTCCTTTCTAAAAAATTCCAAGCCAATATAACATATTTGTATCCAATTAGACCAAAATAAGACAGATGGTTTATCTGCTCCTTTGACTTGATACGTGTTGTTGACTTATAACTCTGCTAATTATCAAGAACTACTCCTTGACTCGCTGTCTTTTATGTACTCAGCCTAAGGGGTGAGACCTTGAATTGTGAATTGCTCATTAAAGGTAAATTAAGTTCACAATTCAAGGCCTGCCCCATTAAGTAAGTAAGCATTGTTGATATTTCTTTACAGAAAAACTTAAGCTGCTAGAATCCGCAAAAACAGTGATATGTCGCGGAAAATTATGTAAGCCACGGTTATGATGAGGTGAAGAATGCTGGGCATGGAGAAAGTGGCGAAAAAATTTAGAGCCAAAAAGGCCGAAAAAAAGCAAGGCAAAATTAAAGGGTTCTTGAAAAGTTTAATAGAGATACCTGTTAAAGAAAAGGACGCATTACAAGACCCCGCTGGAATAGATCAAGTAGAACAAGTTACTGAAGCTCAAGATTTTGTCGAACAAAAATCAATAGAAGATACTTTTGCAAGCAGTGAGCAAACGCGTTCGAGAGCTCAGTCAAATCCGGACAGGGAAAGACTGAGAGAGCTCGGTTATCGTACACGCTCCATCGATAAATTTTTTATGGGCTCAGCGCTACAATTGGAATCAAATAATACGAACGGAAACGAACAAGAACCCCAGTGGCAAGATTTAGAAACAGACGCTGATAGAAAAATATCTAAAACTGAACATAATAGACACAGTTATCCAGATACCTCTATTACCTCTTCTGATACCAGCAATGAGGGTAGTCTTAGCTCTAGCCCTGTAGCATTTTTTCAAGAAGTATTTGCGCTGGATCTTGAAGAGCATCTTGATCTCCCTTTGCATCCAGAAAAAAGACCAGAACAAGAAAAGGTTAAATTTAATCTTAGCCCTCTTCAACTGGATCAATTAGAGCTCAGAGAGCATGATTTTGTTCGCAAAAAAACCCCAAGATACCTTAGCCAACAAGTTGTTCAAAATCAGTCTAAAATTTCCTCAGAGTATTCTACTTTACCTCAAGCAGATGAAAAGAAAAAATCAAAATTTGATTCATTACCTTTTAGGCGTTCTAACTCCAAAATTAAAAAATCTCGTGAACGAAAAGATGTATTAACAATTGGCATCAATGATATTGATCCGTTTACAAGTTCCTCTGAATCAATAACTACTAATTCGGATTCATCAGATTATGAGAGCGAATACTGGAGTAAAGAAGATAGAGAAGAAGAAATAAAGCGTAACAAAATTGGCCGATCTGATAAATTCAAATCACAAACTTTATCCGCGTCTCATGAAAGAGAAGCAAACTTATTAGATAATCCTGATGTACCTCGGGTTGATAGTGCCGATATAGAGGGTTCTGATATTACAAATGGCCCTCAACATCAGGATGCGCAAACTGATTTTTCCGGTTTAACTGGAGACGAAAGTGCTGTGACAGATTGTTCTGAAATAACGGAAGGCTTTACAACTCCAAGAGTTGAATTTGATAAGCAATTGGACGAAGGAGCCAATGGACGAAGGCCATCAGGTAAACTTAAATCTGTAGTATCAAGTAGAGTGGTGGTTTTAACACCTCGCAAAGGCTCGCGTGCATCTCCTGGCTTCCATAAGCCTGATGAAAAACTGGTGAAAAAGTCAAACATAAAAATAAATTATCCGGGACAAGGATTATTTGGAGCAAAGCAGCAGGATGTAATCTCAGACGAGAATGAACTTGCACTCACCACACTTGGACCCACGGGGTCAGGCCTTGAATTGTGAATTTTTCATTAAAAGTAAATTAAATTCACAATTCGAGGCATGACCCCAAGAACTTTTACAGAATGGGCTGCACCTTTTTGAAGAGGAATATCAAGCCCGAAATCCGATACTGGTATTAAGAATGAGATGCCAATTAACACTCATTGGAGTTTTGCAGGATCAATATCTTTTATCTCTTTCCATACTTTATCCGCTTTTTCAATATTACCTGGTACGTCTTTCAACCACAGAGGTCGTGCGTCGGCCTTATTCAGATAAAGTTTACCCTTATAAACTAAAAAAGCTTCTGGATTGGTAAGATGTTTTTTGCCACGCGTCATAGCCATGGCGCAATAACCTCCATAAGCAGGGAGGTATTGTTCTGGATTAGCATCAAATAACTTCTTGTTTCCTTCACTAGCAAATAAATAAGTGACTCCATGAACCAAGCTATAAAAATCTCGACTTCCTTGTACTGGTTTATTTTGAGTATGGTAGGCCACGACATCGTAACCATTGGCACCAAAACTCTGAGTTGCAAAATCTGCCCAAGCTTGAACATTGAGTAGTAATAAGGTGACTCCAGCAAACAAGATTCCTATTTCTTTTCGGATATTCATAATAATGCCCCTTTCATATCATCGCGTTTTGGTCAGTGAATGTTCATTCCTCTTCAACGCACTCTCAATTAGAAGAAACCGCTTTGTGACACACTTTATTCAAAGCGGCCTCCATGTGCTTCAAGATACCCATTGCTTGTGGATCATGGAGATCATAAGCATGAGCAAGTGCTACAGGATTAGTAAAACTTAACCAGGTTTGGCCATCAGGATCGGTAGTCGCCATAATACGTAAAGGCAGATCCAATGCCATTGCAGGCTTGGCGTTCATAATACTCGTACCCTTAGCAGGATTTCCTATGATCAGTACCTGGGTGGCTTGTAACTTTTGCCCTGCCTTCGCTGCTTCGCCGCTGTGATCGATACGAGCAAACACTGTACCGCCTTGAGATTTAACGAGCGCTTCAACCCGATCTAAAGTTTCTTGAACTGAATAAGGACTTTGAATGGTGTCAGACCAAGAGGCTCCCATAGGTGCAGCAAGTTTAGTATCAAAAGCTCCTGCTACTTTACGACCCAAAATATCCAAATCAGTAATATCGCCTTTGTTGGCTAACAAGGTGACACATACTAATTCTGTGGGTGCAGTAAATCGACTTAAAAATGCAGAGTAACCCGGTACATTTCCTTTAATTTCCATCATACCTGGATGCCCAGGGAAAAACCAACCGCTATTTCCTGGTATCACTTTACCATTTTTTAATGTGACAGGATGATATAAAAATTCTCTGTCCTTAGGATCCTTTACCAAAATAGTACCGGCTAAAGCAATATCCCAGGTACTAATATCCTCAGCAGAAGCAATAAGCCCACTATTGGAAAATGTTGCAGTCCAACTAAGTGGTTTAGCTGGAACATTCGCTCCATTTTCATCCGAATAGCCTGAGGCCGGTTCGGTAGGATTAATCATCACAGGATCTTTTAAAAATTGGCTATGCTTGAAGGGATTTGTTCCATTATTCACCTCATTTTTCACGGTATTTATATTAGAAATAAAAAAAGTATGATGCAGACCGACCCTTTCAATTTGATTTTTAGTTACATATTCTTGGTAGGACATACCACTTGTTTTTTCAATAATTAATCCCAGTAGAAAAAAATCAGTCGCACTATTCGACGTTTGGGTTCCAGGAGTGAATAACAGTGCTTTATCTTTTATCAATGCAACAATTTGTGCAGGGGTGTATTCCTTACTAAAATCAAAATCACTGGCCTCAGTATAGTCCGGTAAACCAGAACTATGCGTCAATAAATCCCGAATGGTTATAGTACTCCACTTTTTGGGGATATAATCATCAGTAAGGTAAGTACCCAAGCCCTGCTCTAATTGCAGTTTTCCATCTTCTTTGAGTTGCATAATCGCAACAGCGGTATAAGCATTGGTCAACTGGCCAATATGAAACACCGTGTTAGTCGCTGCCAAACGTTTGGTTTGAGTATCAGCAAGTCCATATCCCACCACACGGGTAATATAAGGTGCTTGTACAATAGCTAATGACATACCAGGGATATTATGCTCTTTCATGAATTGAATGACCAAATCATCTACAGATTGCCCATGATATACCGTCTCAAAGTCTCCACGACCACTTCCTGAAAAACCGAGCGTGGGCACCATAGTGCCAATAACCCCCAAAGTTACCATTACTACTCGACTCAAACTTATAGGCAACATCCCACTCTCCTTTGATATTATTGTGCTTTAATCAGATGTTATTAATCGATAGATGTAACCGCACTGAATTAATATGATTTTTATATTAAATTTAGTTCAATTGATAGGATATGTCCAAAATACCTTTAACTAGCACGTATGGGGTCAGGCCCTGACCCCATTAATGCTCATTCATTGTGGTCGAGCAATTGCTCGAGCTTGTAGTAAAATAACTAATAATAGATGCTGTTGGGTCAATCGAATTAAAGAGCAAAATGGTATGACAATCGATTAAAAGTTAAACATTTTGCTCTAAAAATGAGAGCACAAAATACTTTTCTTGATTTACACGTCTTTTTCTTTAATATGATTATCACTATTTGGATCAAATCTGTTACAAAGCATACGAGGTTTGCTCTTCATTACAGTAATGTACTGCATATTAACGAACTTTTGGCAATTTTAATTGAAAAATAAAGCAATACTCATTTCAAGTATGGGTAACATTATAGAATGGTTTGATTTTGGGTTATTTATTTTTATGGCTCCAATCATTGGGGGCAAATTTTTTCCTCAAGAATCAGCAAGCACTGCAACTATTGACGCTTTAATGGTATTTGCAATTGGCTTTATTTGTCGTCCTATTGGCGGTATTTTTTTTGGTTATTTTGGAGACACTCGAGGCCGGGCAAAAACATTAAGAATTTCAATACTCATTATTACCCTATCCACCTTCTTAGTTGGCATTATTCCTACTTATAACGAGATAGGTGTATTCGCTCCGACCCTATTTGTTTTACTGCGATTAATTCAAGGATTATCCATAGGTGGTGAGTATAGCGGTATAATGATTTATCTGGCTGAATCAGCCTCACCTAAACATCGGGGATTTATTACAAGTTTTGCAGCAAGTGGAGCAAATTTGGGGTTTCTATTTGCAACATTAACATTAATAGTACTTAATTTATTTTTTTCTGTGGAAACTATCAATACGTGGGCCTGGCGAATACCTTTTCTTGTAGTAGGTATATTCGGTTCATTACTTACATATTATCGTTTTCAATTATCTGAAACCAAAGTGTACTCATATTTAAAAACAAATCATCTTATTGAAAATAGCCCATTTATTACTGGTATCAGATATGCCCCTTACCAACTCTTTAAAATTTTGGGACTTACTTGTATGAGTGCCACATTTTATTATTTTTTTGTTGGTTATATCGCCACCTATTTAGAACATTACATGGGTTTCCCCTTCAAAACAGCATTAACTTTTCAAACGGTCACATTAATTACCATGTTATTTATCGTTCCCATTGGAGGAGTTCTTGGAGATTATTTTAGTCGAAAAAAAATGATAGTTATCACAAGCCTAGCTATTCTATTATCCATTTTCCCTTGTTTTTATTTATTGCAATTTAAATCATTATTAATGACTTCTTTAGCTCTAGGGGTAGCAACCCTTCTTAGCTCCCTAGACCAAGGTAATACCATGACAGCCATTGTTGAAAATTGCCCTGAAAATATACGTTACAGCGTCATAGCCTTTTCATACAATTTAGGAAATGCCTTATTTGGTGGGACTACCCCGCTAATTGTTACCCTGCTTGTAAACAATATTAGTCCTACAGCCCCCTCATATTATCTATTTTTTATGACCGTTATAGGTTTGATTACAGCAATAACATTGCTTCCAAATAATCAATCCAGGGAGGCAATTTCCTCAGTACGGCCCCAAGATCTATCACTTTTGCCCATATCAAGCAAAACTAATAAGTAAGTGCAAAATCTGGAGGTATTGGGCTTAAATTTTGTAAATAAAAAGCACGAGACATATAGGGTCAGCTGACGGTGCCGTGTTTGTGCCGCAAAATTATTTGTTGCTATAGACTGATTAATAGATCAGTATACAGCAACGCAGACCTACCAAAATGTCAGGTTTATTGTAATAGATCAATTCATTTTGACTACGAAAAAATTTAAGTTACTTATTGAGTAAAAGTCCAATCAGACCCAAGTTCATCATCTTTATTATCCTCCTCTTCACCAGGTGTCTCTGGAGCGTCCTTTTGTGACGATTTGCCATAAATTCTAGCCTCAATAAACTGTTGATTATCAAAGGCTCTGGCTAAGCGTCCAGCGCTAAAATCGGCCATTTCAGCATAAGACGTTTCGAATGTCATCCGGGTAACCTCTTTATCTGCTGCATTTCGAATTACTTCATTCCGTGCACCAGCAAACCAAGTGTTAAATTTAAAGGCCAAAGTATCAATGAATTGTAATAAAGCATGAAGTACTCTATTTTGTTTTTCATCTTCTTGAGCCTCATCTATAGTTTTGTGAACGTATGGGGTCAGGCCCTGACCCCATTAATGGGGAAATTATTTCCTGATCCCATAGTTTGATTGCATAAATTCAGAATCAAAGGGTTGAGATACCAATTCATTCTCTTGCTCTTTTTTTTGGTAATAGGTCAATTTTGCTTCCGGATTTAATACCCAGAGATAAGAATTTGCGGCACCTTCAAGCCCTTGAAATGGTGATTGTTCCTTAAAAACAAAATCGTTATACGTGCATGAACCTATTAAGGTTTTTTTATTTTCCATAGGACCAATAGTGCCCTTTTCATTTCTATCGTTAGTAAATTCACAATACATGAAACCAAAACCTCTTTTTTCAGATAACTTCATGGCTTCATTATTTACTTTTTTGGATAATCCACATCCATGATAGTGAGCATCAACAGCGGTAATAAATAAATGAGAAATATTATTTTTTACAAATTGTTTTCCCTCAAAATAATGAATACCCAGTTTTTCTAATAAACTAAAAATAGTTTCGAATTTTGGATCAAATTCAGAAAAGTCCAAGGGATCTGGAGTGAAAATATCTTCTACGATTGCACAAGCCACAATTTTCTTTCCGTCACAAGCAACGATACTAAGACCATCTACGATAGCTTTTTCCACAACTTTTTGTGCAAAAGGCTTAAACTGAGCCGGTTCTATCCCAAGATGTTTAGTCATAGGCTCGTACTCACAAAATGAGCTCGTAAATAAATCTACAACTGCATCCATGTGTTCCAATTTTAAAGTTTCATATTGGAACCGCTCATTTGTTGCAAAAAAACCACTCGTTGCTTGGGAAGGGGTTTGCGATGTAATTTTAAGAAACATTTCCTTTACCTTGTTAAAATTAATTTACTGACTAGAGTAATGAGTAACAAGATGTCTAACTAGGGTAATTTTACCCCTGGTTTAATTGAAAAAGTCTTGTTCTTCGCTTTGGGCAATCGGCGTAGACCTCTAGAGTCAAAGAGCCAAGTTATTTTTCGAGAATTTTTGAGATTAATTGTGCTCGCGAATAACATCCTAATTTATCTTTAACGGCCTCAAGATAATGGCCTACTGTGCGTGGAGAAAGATTCAAAATATTGGCAATTTGTTTGATAGACATGCCTTTTGTTAAATAATATACACATTCTGCTTGGCGTTTACTAAGACCATGTGAAGTAATTTCATCCATTGTTGGACAATTTATATGAGAATGATTTAGAGCTTGATCGGCAAAGAATGATGAAAAGACGTCATCACTTTCAAATTCCATCGCAATGCATATAGTCCCAACTACTTTTTTAGAGCGCAAGCACAGCGGCCACTTATAACTCAGTGCTCTTCCCACCTCTCCATTGGTCAATTTACCCGTTTCAATTGCTATTTTAGGCTTAGCATGATGTATCACTTGTTTGTCATTGAGTCTAAAATTTGGAGCAGAGGCCGCCCAGCATAGATCAAAATCAGTACAGCCCAAAATATCTTTAGAGCCGTTAAAACCTAAACTTTGAGCTAGCTTTTCACTGCACCCAAGATAGGCCCCATTTTCATTTTTCCAAAATAGATGTACGGGCGTGTTATCCAAAAAATTGATATCGAGGGTATCAAACAGTTCGGGATCAGATATTTTCATGAGCTGCTGTATGAAACCAAGCATGAAAGGCCAAGGTCCGGTAAATTGTAAGACGTATACTTTAATATCTATTTGAATAGATGACAATTAATGACATCGAGAGGTAACGTCTTCTATTTTTCCAACAATAAAACCATTGTCAGTTTGAATGCGGTGCTTAAGCCTTAGACTAACATTGACTTTAATACCAGCAACAAAAAATTAACACGAGACATATAGGGTCAATAGAAAGAAAAAGGGATGCTTCTTTCGAAAAAGAAGCTAAAGCAATGGCACAAAGTCAATTGGAAATAGAACTCGTTTCTTAGAAACTTAATTTAATGAATATTCCTGACTCCAAGTCTTGAGATATTCCAAAGTATTTACCCATATGGGGAAGATGAGAAACTGACTACCTGTAAATGAAACTCAAAAATTAATTTTGTTGGTTCATTAGAGAATAGTTTTTGATGCAGGAGCCGTGTGGATTGCATATCCAGCCCAAACTGGCAATGAAAACTCGGCCGTTCTTTTTAGGCATGAGATAACACAGGAAACATCACTTTATTTTCAACAAAAATTCTATCCTTATCTTGCTGAATAAAAAGGACATCATCCCCAATATTTTCTTTTATTTCATAAGAAGTACAATCTTTTGGAGTAAATCCGAATAGAACTTCATTGATGCTTGAATCACATAATGAATGTATTATTTCATCTAATCCCACCTGGGTTTTTCCAAATATGTCTAACAAATGAAGTTGATTATGATTGAATTTCGCAACTACGATAACATCTAGTTCTTGAATATAATAGACATTATCTTTTAAAAATTGCACACAAGAAAACATAACAAGATCAGCATTCTCCTTCATAAAGAGCGCCCCAAAGCCTTGGTTGTTTTTTGCATAATCATAGAGCTTATCTCTGTTTGATTGAACCTGCATATCTAATTTGGAAAAGTTTGCACGTTTGATAGGGTTTTCCACTCGTTTGAAAAAGGAATATTCTTTTACTTTCACAAAACCAAATTTTGGATAAAGCTCTAATGCTGAAGGATTAGCATAAAGATAAATAAAGTTGCATTTCTGATTCCATTCAGACAATACATGTTCCATCAAAAATCGACTCAATCCTTTATTTTTATACGCCTCATCGGTCATGACTGTGCCGATTTGAATATATCGCTGCTGGTGACCTAATACCTGAAAATTCATTATGTTGACCGAAACATTAGCTACTGCCCTGTCTCCATAAAACAGAGTATAAGGTATGTATTTTTCATTCCAATATCCTGCTTGATACCAATCTTCAAATGAAATACCAAAAGTTTTTTTTGCTAAATTATTTAACTGAGCTCTGTAGTTATCTTCTTTTTGGTATCCTATGAGAAAGGTATACTCTTTATTGTTCAAAGTTATTTTCATATAAAATCTCTTAATTTTATTTATAACTGAGTCTTTATTAAACTAATTTGGCGTGTATTTTACGGATATATGTAGATAATGATAGAGCGACGGTTAAAAGTTGTGTATGGTCCAAAAAGATCAGGCAGCTTTCCCCTTCTCTACGGAACCATTTTGTTTGATTTCTCTGATACCATCGACGAATTTTACACCACACACGCACATATAGGCTCAGGCCTTGAATTGTGAATTTTTCATTAAAAGTTAATTAAACTCACAATTCAAGGCTGGACCCCATTAGCTGTAAAGGGTCCAGGGGATCAAATTTGATGGTATTTTTAAACGCTGGAATTATAGAGTTTGCCCCATACAAATTGGATCGCGAATGTTCCAAAAACGGGAAATTATTTCGCTCACGTCCCTTAGCTTAAAAATATATACTATATTTTATGAGAGAAAGATTGGAAAAAGTCTTTTAATTCATAAGCTCATTTTCACTATAGGTTAAAGCTCTGGGCAGAGGGAGGTAGAAATGACTACTGCAGGGGTATACTATAAAGAGTGCCCTAGAGGTATGACTCATGACGAATGGGCTGCACGTGTCGATTTAGCTGCACTCTATCGTCTTGTTGCCTGGAAAGGTTGGGACGATCTGATCTTCACTCACATATCAATGCGAGTACCTGGAAGCAAACACCATTACCTGCTAAGCCCATTCGGTTTAATGTTTGAAGAAGTGACCGCTTCAAGCCTGATGAAGGTTGATGTAGAAGGTCATGTTATTGAGTCGGAAAGCAAAATGATCAATCCAGCAGCTTTTACCATCCACAGTGCAATCTATAAGGCACGTGACGATGCAAAATGCGTTATCCATCTTCATACCTTAGATGGTGTTGCGCTCTCTGTGTGCGCAGAAGGGCTATTACCACTGACGCAGAATGCCATGATCATTAGTGGCGAGCTTGCTTATCATGACTATGAAGGTATTGTGCTTGATTCTCAGGAAGGGGAAAAGCTGGTTGCTGATTTAGGCTCCAAACATCTCATGCTGCTTCGCAATCACGGAACCTTAGCGGTGGGACCTAACTGTGGGGCTGCCTGGTTACTGATTTACTACTTAGAATCTGCGTGCTCGATGCAGTTACGCGCCACAACCCATAGCAGAGAACTGAATAAACCGATACAGGGTATCCCTGAAAAAGTTCATAAAATGAGTCGCGCTTGGTACGATGGAACCTTGGGTACGTTTGCCTGGCCTACTTTTCTGCGAAAACTTGACCGCATTGATCCTAGGTACCGAACCTAAAGAAACCTACGTATGAAAACATATACCACTTTAGAACAAGGCATTCATTTTCTTACCAGAAAACATACCTCAATTCCTACGCAAGAGCTTAAAGGCGAATGCGCCTGGAAGGCTAAGGAAATTGGAAGTCCTGAAACATTCGCACATCATTTGTCTTTAGCCGAAATCAACGCTATAGATACTTTAGTTGATGAAGTCGAAGCATTAAATATCAGGCTTGATGAAATCGGGCCAGGTGACTGGGGTAATGTCAAGTTACAATTACTTGTTGATGAATGTTGCACTGCATTGTTTCAAGGTCGAGGCTTTGTGCTGATCCGCGGTATTCCGATTGAGCGTTGGTCCCTAGCACGCGCTAAACTATTCATGGCAATTTTCGGCAGTCAATTTGGCCATTTAGGCATCCAAAACCCTCAAAATGACCTCATTGGCGAAGTATGTAATCACCCCGAGGTAAATATCAACTATGCACGGAATTACCTCACAAACCAGGAGTTTCGTCCTCATTGCGACGGCGCTGACCTAGTCGGACTCCTTACCATCCGACCTGCGGCACAAGGTGGGGAAAGTCGCTTGACGAGTTCCGTTTCTGTATTCAATGCATTACTCAACGAGTCACCACATCTGATACACCGATTGTTTGAGCCTGTATTACTCGACTTACGCAACGAACAAGCTCCAGGAACTCCCCCAGTTGTCTGGATAACACCTTGTGCACACCATGAGGGTCAACTGAAAACGGTTTATCTCTCAGATTATTTCCGCAGTGCAGACCGTCATCCGGGAGTTACAATTGATCCTGAAGCAAAAATTTTGTTTAACGTATATGATCGCCTTGCCACTCACCCTGATCTTGAATTACGCTTCACTCTGAAAGCAGGGGATTTACTGATTATCAATAACCACGTTATCCTCCATGCACGTGATGCATTTGTCGATGTACCCCATGCGAAACGCCTTCTGCTTCGTTTCCTCGTATCCTCCAATCGCTAATTTGATAAATTTTTGGACTTTGGAATATCCCTGACACTCAGCGTAGATACTCAGTTGATTATCGACAGTATAAATTTGTAAATACTTAACTCGTTTTAGAAGCAAAAAGATATTTAATTAACAAAGCTAAGAAATGGATTGATAATCAAATTAAATCAGGGACACTTAGAGCAATCAAATAATACTCAATGGTGCCGTACGGGTCAGGCCTTGGATTGTGAATCTTCTCCTGACATGTTTTTTTAACCCATTTCATCTGAGCGTCAATAGAAGCCTCAATCTTTAATTGAAATTCACAATTCAAGGCATGACCCCATTGATTTTGAACCTTGATTAATGGATAAGGCATGTAAGCTGAGCTGCCCAGCGCATAATGTTGCGTGTTACTAGAAATTGATAAATTAAAAACATAATATTAACTCAAGTATTAGCAGTTCATCAGAGTACCTGCTAGGCTTTGCAGCCCAGCCTACGTTTGCTGAAACAACAAATAAAAAAGGATTTGCTATCATGAGCAATTGTAGCCCCCATCGTCTTTCTTTTTTAGATAGGTATTTAACTTTCTGGATTTTCCTGACTATGGCGGCAGGTGTTGGTGTCGGTTCATTTTTTCCCAGAGCACCACTATTTATCAATTCATTATCTATTGGCTCTACCAATATCCCTATTGCACTTGGACTGATTTTAATGATGTACCCTCCTCTTGCCCGGGTTAAATATGAGGAGTTACCTCTAGTATTTAAAGATTGGCACATCTTGTTATTGTCCTTAATTCAAAATTGGCTTGTTGGACCATTTCTCATGTTTGGGCTGGCTGTTTTATTCTTGCATAGCTACCCTGAATATATGACTGGACTCATTCTCATTGGGTTAGCGCGGTGTATTGCCATGGTAATTGTCTGGAATCAGCTGGCTGAGGGCGATAATCAGTATGTTGCAGCCTTAGTCGCGTTTAACAGCATTTTCCAACTATTATTTTTTACCATCTACGCTTGGTTTTTTCTCACTATCTTACCAACTTTGGTAGGTATGGCTGGACAAATAATTCACATCAATTTTATAACCATTGCGGAAAGTGTATTTATTTATCTTGGGATTCCCTTTTTTGCCGGATTTCTAACCCGCTTTATATTGATAAAGAAAAAAGGGCTGACTTGGTATGAAACACATTTTTTACCCAAAATTTCTCCTATTACCTTAGTTGCTTTGCTTTTTACAGTTTTGGCAATGTTTTCTTTGAAAGGAGCTATGGTTTTACAACTTCCACTGGATGTAATACGTATTGCAATTCCCTTGACACTTTATTTTATTGTTATGTTCTTCATTAGTTTTGCAATGGGTAAGATAATTGGTGCTAATTATGAAAAAACAACTGCAGCATCTTTTACAGCAGCAAGTAATAATTTTGAACTGGCTATTGCTGTAGCAATAGCCACATTCGGACTAAATTCTGGTATTGCTTTTACTACAGTCATTGGTCCGCTGGTTGAAGTTCCCGTTCTTATTTCATTAGTGAATGTTGCCTTTAGGCTAAAGCGTTCCTGGTTTTCAAAAGGAAATCTGGAACCGAAAAAATAGATATCCTCTGCCATTAAAATACTCAATCTTGCACCACTTATTTTATCTGTAACAATTGGTTCACATCCTGCTTTTTTAAGCGCATCAAGTTGCAAGTCTACATTTTGCTCATGTGTTGATACTCTGGCATACCCTAGTCTGATTATTATTTCTTGTTGTTCAGAACGGCTAAAAAATAGATTAAAATGAACTTTGATTTATGTATGGGGTTTTCGAACTTGTTTTCGCAGTGAATTACAATTTTAAACATCTATTTTGAGCGTTCACAAACCCAGCGTTTTATGGAATAGAATGTTAAGAAGATAATTGAAATTTACTAAAGAATAAGTCCAAATAAACCCTTTGAAATGAAAACACAAATTAAATTCCATATATCAAAGATTTATATGGTGGAGCCGGCGGGGATCGAACCCGCTACCATAGTATTTTAGCTTTTTATGAAAGACCACCAAAGACCATGAAAAACACGTTAATTCTAGCTTATTGCCTTTTTTCTAAAATGCCTTTCATGGTCTGTTATTGTCTGCAGATGGTGCCGTTTTGGAGTCGCAAAAATTATTAGCTACCTTTCGCCACTTCTTCCCGCGTTGACTTTGTTGAGACTCTGTTTATCGCTTAAATTAGTACCAGCTGCTACTAATCTAGTTTCAGTGTTTCCTTAATCAAGAGCGGCCTCAAACATTCTATTTCTCATTTTAGCTTTTGGTTATCTCTTTGAAAGAAGATATCGAGGGCGATTTGGTAGAGCTGAACCAACTATAGCTCGGAATGATTTGACAAAATTATCAGGGGCAAGAGTGATACAGTAAATTTTTTCCTTCATATTAATCAAAAGTTAGGATTTTTTTCAGTTTAGAATGATAAACCAACACGCCCGAATATTGATTAGGGTTAAGTACTTCATCACCCAGAAAAGAAGGGAATAAGCCCATCCCCCGCACGCCGCGAACCCAAGTTCTTTGCAAGTGCATTCTGCAGCAAAAGGCGTTATGATAAAAATAGTAGTTTATCAAAAAACTTGCATTAGAAAGAGGATAAGAGATCAATGACAGGAAAAAGTAATCCATTTAAGATCATCAAGAAAGTATTGCCTGTAACCACCTTTGCCATTTTAACCCAGAGTGTTCTCGCTGCTACTCCCCTCGGCCACGGGATCTATTATGACGAACAACAAATCCAAAAACTGGCGCAGAAATATCCTAGCCGCGTTTCAAAGGACGCAGGGTACCCATTGATTAATAATTACTCTACCCTGAAGTCTGATTTTAAAGGCAGTCATTTTGGTTTGAGTAACAAACCAATTACCACAGGTCATTGGTGGACACCGCTGCTTGCAGTCGATAAGCCCATAGGGCAGATGCAAAACTCAGACTACTTAAATCCCTCGCTCTTACTTCCTAATCCTTTGACAGTGCGTTTAACCGAAAAGGGGATTTCAATAGGAATCCCTTTGCAAAATGCGAAAGTAGATAATGTACATGTGGACAGAGGGTACGATAATACTCTTGATGTTACGGTTACCACTGGTGATCTCATAGGTACGGCACCTTTGGTCGCCGATTACTCCGATTGGATGGTCACTGTAGGCTGGGCAAATAACAACGTTCCTCTGCTTTCTGCAAGTGTGATTGAAGGCTCTCCATTTATATTTGTTGAAAAGAAAAACAATCAGACAACGTCTTATTTACAGATTAATAATTCACAAGATGCAAAATTGATAAGCCAAGAAAAAGGGATGAGTCTTTTCAAGACAAAGAATGCATCTGACCAACGTTATCGTTATTACGCCTACTTTTCAAATCCAGATGCTGCAATTTCTCCATGGAAGACCAGCTCAGGTGCTGTAATTACGCCAGTAAACCAAGGCGGAAGTGGAACTATTACTCCAAATACTGCAATTCAAAATTCAGACTCCAACCGCTTTTTTTCTGTAGCGGCTATTCCTGCTGATTCGGATGCATCAGCCCTCAACGTCGCCAGTTTATATAAACCCTATGCCGCTACATTTATAAAAAATACCTGGATTTCATATGAATATGATAAGAAGAATTCCAATGTGATAACTCACTTTAATTTTGATGCACAAACGGTTTATGCAAATGGTTCTTTAAAACAACAACCGCTGGTTTTACTTTATCCTTGGCAGGTTAAAAATCTAAATTCTTCTGAAAAAGCAAACTGTATATTCCAGGACAATTGTACCGGGAGCCTCGGCACCATTCAGACCTTGAAAGGTACGATGCATTCTTTTGCAGTACCAGCAGGTACTGAAGCAAAATTCTCGTTTACTACTGAAGTACCCTTTCATGGCGTTTTACCTGTTTTACCCAATCACCTGAGTCCAGCAGAGGTGGAGAAAATAGGCGGCTACTCGTTTACATTACCCCCTGATCCCCATTTAGATGCTAAAAATCCCTGGACCGATACTTATGCAACTGGAAAGTTGTTATCCAGAGAAGCTCAGCTTATTAAAATAGCTCATGTATTAATGGAGGCATCCCCTTCCCCTTCTACCTCACCTTATAAAAAAATAAGAGATGATCTATTAAGTGATCTTAAAAAACAGGTAACTAGCTTTCTCACGGGTCTAGATTTCACTGATCCTTGTCCTGGCGGAACCTCTGATTGTATTCGCCCGGAAGGAAGTTGGTTTTACTCCTATAATCCACAATGGAATACGATGATAGGTTTTCCCAGCGGCTTCTTTACAGCGACTACTTTAACTGATCATCCTTTCCACTGGGGCTATCTTGTAGACGGTGCAGCAACCATTGCCCAATTTGATAAAACCTGGGCTCAAGAGTATGGGGCTATGGTGAACTTAATCATTCGAGATATTAGTAACTATAAATATCCAGACAATTCAGGTGAAACCACCCAATTCCCACACTTTCGAAGTTTCGATCCTTATGCGGGTTTATCCTCTGCCCTTGGAATGCCTTATAGCTTTGATAATGTAAATGAGGAAGACAGTGCGGAATTTATGAATTTTGCTCAAGCGATCATTCTTTGGGGTCTTAATACTGAAGGAGTGACTTTCGAAGGCGATACCACTTCCCCACAAACATTAATGGAAACGGGCTTATATCTATACACCACTGAAGAACAAGGTTTAAACCATTACCATTTTAATCAAAATCCTAATTCTGGGGTTTTTCCAAATGGCTGGTCCAATACAAGCTCCGGGCAGAACTATTTACTGGTGGGTAATGTATGGGGAGGTAAGCTTGACCGTTCTACCTATTTCTGTGCAGCTCAGCCTTGCTACTACCAGAATCTCGCATCCAATACATTACCTATCAGTGCCGGAAGCCTATATCTGGGTTCTGATCCCCACTTTGTGGTGCGAGCCTATACTGAAGATGCTAAAAATCCCTGCTCAGGTGATGCATCCAATTCAGCTTATTGTGGCACTTTATTAAAATACTTAGCCTTAGGCGACCCTGCTAATGCATCGTTGTACTACACTCGTTATTTCGATGAACAAGCAAATACCCCCGATCCGGGAGAATCTAAGCCAAGTATCTATTATTGGATTCAAAATTTGAAATCACTCGGGACACTAAATACCTCTATAAGCGCCGATTCCCCTGCATATGCTGCTTTTGGCACTGGGGATACTTTGTATGTGGCCGCTTATAATAATGGAACTGCAAACAAAACGGTTAATTTCTACCAAAATGGCACCTTCCTGTGCCATCTGGAAAACATAGTACCTGGCCAAATCGCAGGAAGTATTTGCAATAAGGTAGATCCGCCACCTCCTGCAGCTCAATTTTCTTATATGGTTTATGTTGGATACCCCTTTAGCCCCGTGCTGATCAATAAAGAGATTACATGTCCTGATCCGGTCACAAAACAACCTGCCTGTTTAGCTACCAACAATGCAAACGCTACAATGACAATTGCAGGAAGTAATGGTCATCTCTGTACTTTAGCAATTCGAACAGATGGGGGAGTCACTGTAATTACGGATAACTCCAAAGGATGTTACATTAATTCAACACCCGCAACCCCAGATAAACCAGGAAATATCAACCTGCCTGGTGGATTTTAGCACCCAAAGTAAATGTTCATCTAAAAGGGGCATTCATGCAATGCCCTTTTTAAAAATCTAGCCCTTATCTCATTCACATTAAATTTTATTTTTTGTCATTTCCTTGAGTTGCCGAAAGCATTAGTATTTGAACTTATAGTTTGTAGAACGTCATAGTATTTGTTAAAACTTGGTGGATAATTAAACTGCCCGGGGAATATTTTCAGTTTTTTATGAGAATGGGCTCTTTACGGTAGATAAGGTATATATAAACCCTTTGAGAACACGGAAATAATCTATATTTGTATAAATAACTATAAATCAATAAGTTAATTGGTGTGGCGACGGGAATCGAACCCGTTACTAAGAATTTCTGGTAGATTCGTAAAACAATGAAAGATTATAAAACACCATATAAAATCAAGTCTAAAGGTAGATCGGTAATTGTTATTTTTTGTCTTTAGTTGTCATTAATTGTCAGCAGATAAACCCGCAATAAACCCTTTGATCTAATTTAATGTTTAGCTATTCTCGTTATACTAAATAGATAATAGAATCTAATGTCTAGTATTCGCAGTAATCAGACTTAGTGAATTGGATTCACCACCACCATCACCACCTCCTTTGCCAAGACCTCACTCCCCTACTCCGCGTTTGGGTTTAACATATTTTAAATACTACTAAAGTATCGCCTCATCATTATCAATCAATTCTATAGCTGTACTTAAACAATTTATATAACATTTTTCTTCTACACCTATTAATGACATTAACACTACCCTATATAAAAGATATAACTTTAAATTATAGGGATAACATTGATTCCCGGATAAAAAATCTTTGGTATTAACATTAGGCTTAATATGTGCCAACCTATTTCTTGAGTTTACGAACAAAGCTAACATAAGTTCATATTTATATTCTTTAATTTCCTTTTGGAATATGATAGAACCATATTTACGAATTATAAAATCAAGTTTCTCTTTCAAAGAAGTGTGCTTATAGGCATTTTTTGAATTTTTTAAAATATCTTTTATTAAATCAATTCTATATGCTTTAGTAATACCATTACCTAATTTAGGATAATCTGTTGCGCATATAATTTCTTCTGCAAATTTAAAAGTTTCATGTACAGTAATATTATTTTCTTTTATTCTGGGTATCATTTCATACAAAGGCTCAAGGACCTGAATTAAAAAAATATTTCTTATATCTATTAAAGGCCATGCCTCGCTTATACTATATAAAAAAAGATTATGTGTTATTTCCAGTTCATCCTTTATTTGAAGCCAGTTTTTGAAAAATAATACAAACTGAGCACTCTCATAATTATTAATAAAATTAAAATAAAAAGAGCTATGAATAAAAGATTTATCAGTTAGAAAATATTTTAGTAAATAATTTTTAAATCTCGCGGTTACGTCTTTTGATTCTTTATCAATTGTAATTGAACTGATTTTAGGAAATGCCCCATGGAATATCATTAAAAATTTTAGGATATCTAGAATGTAAAATATTTTATTATTACTAATGGTAATGTTATCTTCTAAGAAGATAGAAATGCTTTTAATTCTTCGGCCACATAATAAAATTTGGTAATCCACCTCTTCCTTTTTCGGATTATTTAAAATAAATTTAATCTCTTTACTTGGCTTTTCATTAAAACATTTACATTCAAAATGCATGCTGAGAGTTTTCATATATACCCATCCTAAGGCATATTCTTCGACTTCTTTCTATAGAATTATGATGATTTAATTTCCGCAATTCCATGAATTTCCACTGGTGCCCTATTTGGAAACTCAGCCATTAATTTTAATGACCCCCCCATAGCTGAAATATATTTACTCAGAGTTGAGAGTAACATGTCGGAACGTTTTTCTAAACGAGAAATTCCATCCTGCTTCATATGCAAAATTTCACCAAGGTCCTCTTGAGTTTTTTCAAGTGCTAGACGTAAATCGCGCAAAGTCATTTCCTCGGCAATTAATTGATCGGCTCGGTTTTGAATAATTTTTTGTCTCTCCTTAGAGAGAGATTTCATTTTGTCATTAAGTGATTTCGTCATAATTCACCTCACTTTTTTAAATTTGATAAATGTTCATCAAATCTTAAATCTGCCTTTTTAATTAAATCTTTATAAAATCGCTTTTCACTTCCACCTGACTTATCTCCGCAAACAAGTAGAATTGCTTTTCGTGTAGGATCAAAAGCAAACGCTAATCTCCATACGCCATTATCTGCATTATATCTAAGTTCTTTCATGTTTGAATGTTTTGACCCCTTTAATGTATCTACATGAGGTCGACCTAGTTCTGGTCCAAATTCCTCTAGAACTTTTAAATGGGCTAAACATTCGTTTTGAACCATTTCATTGAGTTCATCGAATTCTAAATTAAAATCTTCTTGAAATATTATTTCCCAGCTCATAAACCATATTATGGCATTAAATACATATGTAGTAAAGAACATATTAATTAATATATTAAATTCCCCACCATATTGAAGGATGTTTATTCTACTAATAACCAAAACTAACAATTAGAGTTGTTATATATGTTTGTCTATACTGAGAAATATATAGGTACGTGAATGAGTAGTTTATCTAGAATTAATATTATGGCTAGGCATCATTACATTCCGCAATTTTATTTAAAACAATGGATAAATTCTGAAGGATATATATATTGTTATAATTTTATTTCTGACAAATTAGTTAGTTTTCAAAAAACGTCTACATTAGATCTTGGACAGGTAAAAAATTTATATGGTAATCCCCCCGAAAAATAACTGATGTCAAAAGTAGAATTTTCTCGTAACCTATGACGAAGGAGATTCTTCATGAAAAGATCAAAATTTACAGACAGTCAGATCCACTCAATTCTAAAACAAGCTTAGAATGGAACTCCTGTATCAGAACTATGCCGAGAACATGTCATTAGCGCAGCTACTTTTTATAAATGGCGCGCAAAATATGGAGGCATGGATACCTCGATGATGTCTCGTCTAAAAGAGCTGGAAGCTGAAAATAGGTCTTAAAAAGATGTATGCAGAAGAGCGCTTAAAAGCGGAAATCCTTAAAGAGGCTATTGAAAAAAAGTGGTAACACCGTCGCGCCGAAGAGAATTGGCGAAAAAGGCGGTGACCCATAGGGATATTTCTATTCGCTTGTCGTGTGAATTGTTTAGTATCATTGAAACCTGTTACCGATATCGAGCTAAATTAAATGATGAAAATGCCCTGATAGCAAATTGGTTGTTGCGATTATCTCAGAACCAGCGTAACTGGGGTTTTGGCCTATGTTTTTTATACCTGCGATTTGTCTGGAATCACAAGCGGGTTTATCGTATTTATCGAAAGTTAGAACTCAATATGCGGATAAAACCAAAAAAGCGGTTAATCAGGGAAAAGCCTGAAGCATTGGTGGTGCCCACTGCAATCAATCAGTGTTGGTCGATGGATTTTATGCATGATCAATTAGACAATGGTCGTTCTTATCGATTATTAAATGTACTTGATGATTTCAATCGCGAAGGCCTTGCTATCGAGGTAGATTTTTCCTTGCCGGCAGAACGCGTTGTAAGAACTCTGAATCAGATCATTGAATGGCGCGGTAAACCGCGACAGATACGTTGTGACAATGGACCTGAATATATCAGTAAGGTGCTAGGACAGTGGGCTGATAAAAATCAGATTCAATTGATTTTTATTCAACCAGGAAACCCACAGCAAAATGCTTATATCGAGCGGTATAACCGTACCGTTCGATACGATTGGTTAAGCCAACATTTATTTGAAAGCATTGCCGAGGTACAACTACATGCGACACAATGGCTCTGGACGTATAACAATGAACGACCTAATACTGCTATTGGAGGGATTCCTCCAAAGCAAAAATTGGCACTAGTTGCCTAATCCTCTACTTTTAGCGGCAGTTAAAAATGGGGGGATTACCATATGGGGATTTAGAAGTTAAACATTATGCTAACTTAGATGGAAAAGCAGCTAATGTTATGCACATGATAGAGGAAGAGATACGGAACAATAAAAATTCATTAATTCTTTTAGATGATATTATAACCAAAGACCTACGTGAAAACTTTTGCCATTTCTTAAGCTCGTTATCTGGAAGACAGCAAAGTGACATTCTCCTAGCACAAAAGCACGTCAGTAAAAATGTTAATAAACTAAAAAGGAAATGGAATGGCTTCCCTGAAGCATATAATAAAATCAAACAGTATGAAAAAAAAGCCGCTAATGAAATCATTGCGATGAGGAGTGGATATACATAAATTTATAATGAAGGGCTTACTTTTACCGAGTTGCCCATGTTATTGAATTTGAAATGGTATGTGATTAAAATTGAAAACACAAAATTTGATTTATTTACATCAGAAAAGCCAGTTTGTTTTTACAAATCATATAAAGGACCTGTAAAATATACCTGCACTAATTTAAATGATTTATTGAGAAATGGATACATATTATCTTTCCCTTTAAATCCACACTCATGTTTTTTTGCAAGTTTAATTATTAGTGATCAATTAAATATTAGTAAAATAGTTAAATTTCAAAATAAATTATTATTTTCAAATCAGCCTTTAGAATTATATGCCACTTCTAAATTGCATGAACCTCTTATAAATAAATTTTTAATAAAATCAAAAGAAGTAAATTTAAGTATCACAAATTATTATCAGTAGCTCATAAATCAATAAAATAAATTCCTGAACCACCGATTCAAAAAACCTAAAGATATTATCTGGGAAATAAAACGGGACTTTTCTTTACTCCCTTACTTAGCTTCTATTGCTGATGGAAAAAGCAAGCAACTCTAGTTAATAAATGTAGTTAATTTTTCTAAGTAAATATAACTAGAAGATAGAGGTTTTTTTACTATGGATTTTTGGGCCAATAAAAAATTTAGCAAAATAGGGTATCGATCAGCAGTTAACAGCGCCGTTATTTATAATCGAAGAGTAAGTAGCTCCTTCTCGAATAATACCTTATGGATATTGCTTAAGTACGTGTTCATTTTTAGTCAACCTCTTATAAGTAGAGTCATAATTAGCAAATACAAATGATCCATCAACATCATGCAATTGCTTCCAGGAGGTTTTGATATTTTTATTCCCAACACTCACATATAAACTTATATCCAATCCTTTATTAGCTAACTTCTGAGTTTCAGCATAAATACTATTATATGCTTCTTCAATAGAGGGTTTTTTGGCAAAAACTATAGTAACATCGAGCCATTTCCTCTCCGGTTCTATACCTTCAGCCGTTTTATCTTCCACAACTTCTACAAAGTATTTGCTGGTATTTGATACAGTAAATTTTTTCCCTTCATATTCCAAAAGTTAGGATTTTTTTCAGTTTGGCTTTATAAACCAACATGCCCGAATATTGATTAGGGTTAAGTACTTCATCACCCAGAAAAGAAGTTGCTAAAATATCTTTATTAGGATAAACCAAGATGGCATGTTGCAGTGACTCTCGAAGTATTTTATCCACAACCTCAGGTGCAGGGAGTTGACCATAAAAAACTAAATCTAACGTGCTAACAGAATTCGGATCATCTTCGAAATTAATATCATATATTTTTTGAGGAGTAGCTAAGGATGCTGAAACAAAAAGAATTAAATAGATGGCGCATAACACTCGCTTCATAAGATATCCACATAAAACAATCAGTTATAATTAATATTTATATATAATTTATAAATGCATTCGAGATCCTGGTAATAAATGATCATGGGGCATTTAACCAAATATTAAGTTCATATTTTTCTCCCGTGATCCTTGTTATATTTGCTTGCGCCATTGCTATTCCTACTGGAGTCAATTTAAGTTGGCCTAAATTAGTCGTATTCCAATTATTATTTAAAGTTAATAATTGAGGAGAGATAACAGCCAATAATTCCAAAATTTCTTCTTCTGTATATAAGTAATCATCATGCAATTTTTTTAATCTGTTAATTTTCTCATTTTCCAAACCTAATTCCCGACCTCTGTCCTCTATAACAGTATGGTTTAAAGCATTTATTTGTAACTTTTTATCGTCTCTTAAACAAGGAATTATAAATTGCTTAATTTGTTCTGCGGTTAATTGTAATTCTTTAATTTTCTCAGCATCAAAACCTTTGGACAGAACTCCACCATAATTAGCTTTTAAATGATCAGTAAATTTACTACCCACAAAATTGATGTTACCACACCCCACATATTCAATATGCCTAAAATCAAATGAGCCCCCTTTGTAATCTTCACAAAAAGGTAAAAAAGTCTTCAAGTGATTTTCAAAAGATTTTACGTCATTAATAGCTTTTCCAGATTCAGCACCTAAAAAAACTAAACTCATGGTATTAAGCTGTTGTTTAGTAAGTTTATTAGCAGCTTGTATGGCTTCATTTAGAACAATTTTTTTAAAATCATGATCCTCAGACTTAAATCTCTCTACCAATAAATCCGTTAATAAATTTAATAAGTCTTCTTTTCCAGAACGAGCATACTCTTTTTGGGAAGTAAAAATGGCATATTGAAGATCAGGGTCTTTTGCTGCATCTAAATTAATTTGACTTTCATTCTTTAAAGCTGCAATTAAATTATTGGTGAACTCTTCAAACCTTTGTTTTATTGTATTCTGAGCATCATTTTGAAGGGTTAAAAAATTTTCCCGAAATAAATCGATAAAGATCTTCTTTATATCTTCATAGCCAAGACCATGATTTACAACTATATCCCTTTGGGCTTGTATATTAGTTGAATTATTTCCACTCTTCTGGTTTTGTTTATTATTCGCGTTTGGAATCATTTTTGATAGTAAAATCCTTGCCAACTTGAACATTTATCGATCCCTTACCTGATTTTTGTTTTTGACTGTGCTTCTTATTAATATTGTTAAACAGTAACCAACCAATTAAGGCTGTACCTAATCCACCAAATAATATTTCTATTATCCATTTATATTTTTCCATAAACCACCTTTTAAAATGCATCATATACGATATTAAATTTCGAATAACTCTTCTATGGTTGACTGCATCTCATCCTGGCTAGGCTTGGCATAACGAAAGATCTCTTTGATCGAGACATTACCACTAAGCTCTTGCGCAAAATGAACCCCATGTTTATCAGTGACCTTCTTCAAAAAGGTATGCCTGAGTTTATGTGGAGTAAATTCAAACTTCTCCGCTTCTGGCAAAAACGCCAATGCCTGATTTAATACCCTCTGACAAATCCGATAGACATCCAAAGTTTGCAAACGAGTACCATATCTTGTTATAAATAAAGGCTCATCATCCATTGCATTTCTTTTATCCAGATAAGAATCCAAATACTCCCTACTCTCTTGAGGCAATGGAATTTTACTGCTGATACGTTTTGACTTATGACGCAACACATCATAAAACCCTTTTTGTCGATACTGTCCTACGTTAAGTGATACAACTTCAGATTCACGAAGCCCAGTTCCCATAAGCACATAAAATAAAGCCGCCTCCATCACAGGATTTTGATTTTTACGGGTACATCCTTTAATTCGCTGTTCACAAGCTGATTTTAATCGCATCAGCTGACGTGAAGTAAGTCCATTCCAATCAGGTGCATCGGTTTGCAAATCTTTGACTTGGGCAAACGGGTCCCCTGCCAATAAAGGGCGCTGTTGGTGTAACCAACGCCCCACATGCCGAATGGTTGCCATAGTGCGATTAATGGAAGTTGCCTTGTAAGGTTTTCCAGTTTTCTCAGAAATGGTTTTGGTTAAATTTTTCTGGAATTGCTTACTGACTGCAGGAGTCCAACTATCCACTAAATCATGCCCCACTTCGTTTTGAAAAAAGTGAATGAATTTGGAGAGATCATTCTTTTTAGCGCTTTCGGTTTTCTCAGGAGCTCCATTAACATGGACTGAGTAATAATAAGACAACCATGCAGAGAGTGAGTTGGTATCAAAATGCACATCCAAGGGATGAAAAATCTTATCTATCACAAACTTTTGATTTTTCATATTTTGGTGATCCAGTATACCCATGATGTCCCATTCTTATTTTTCTCCCATCATACCCTATTTGTGACAGATAAGGTACGTTATCCATCACAAATGAGTACTGCAATAATTTTTGAACATATAACTGACTTTAGTTAATTTTATAAAAATTTATCTATACTCTTTATAAACAAATTGATTATTTCTACTGATAGAAACGAGTACCAACAGGAATATTATGCAAAAATTAATAATACGGATATTGTATTCATTTCTTGTCCTGACAATTCTTACATTTTTGTTAACACTATCTGGCATTGGTTATTTATGGTTTTATTCCAAAAATACTCCTGACTTACCTTATTTGGGATGGTTATTGACTATTTGCATAGGTGAAATAATCGCTCTTATTATAGGTTTTACCCAAAAAGGCTTCAAATACCTCCCAGAAGTACACATTACTAAAAATGAGGAAGAAACAAATAAATTTATGGAAAACTTCATTACATCTGGAAGTAGTGCCACTATTTTTAGTAACAGGGCTTCTTGGTTAGTAGAGAATGAAAAACTGCTTGAAGCTCTTAACAAAAAAATTCAATCGGGAATCAACGTAGAAATTATTACGAATAAACCATTAGATGAGAAAGCGATGAAAAAACTGTCTAACGCAGTAAATTTTCTTAATACTCAATCGAGTACATGTTCTCGTTTTACTTTAATTAATGGTACAAGAAATGGTTCTGAAAAACTCGCTATCGCTAAAGGGAATTACCCTGAACATGAAATCACTATATTTGATTCAACTACAGGTCCACAAATGATTGGTTTGGCAAAAGATATAATTAAATTAGTTAAGGGAAAATGACAATGCCTCATAGATGGTGTGATTCAGCACAGCTTAGAAAAAAACAAATAGAATCTGGAATTGATATTACTTTTAATGACGTGTTTAAACCTATTTTTATTGAAATGATTCAAGATTTAAATCCGCAAAAAATATTGGAAATTGGCGGTGGAACAGGACATTTGTCTCTTACACTGTCAGAATTTACTTCTCAAATTTTAATGATTGAACCCTCTACTGGTATGTATGAGGTCGCAACCGAAGTTTTGTCGAAAAGTAATGTACGCATTTTAAAAATTAAATTAGAAGAATTGGAAATAAAAGAAAAATATGATCTGATAATCTCTCATATGGTTTTGCATACAATTACAAATATTGATAATTTTTTTCGTCAAGTAACAAAATACCTAAATAATGAGTCTATATTTGTTTTTTCAATACCCCATCCTTGCTTTTACAATCAATATAAAAATATATTTAATGGTGATTATAATTATATGAGAGAAGAGTTTAAAAATATTTCATTTACTATTACCAAAGATGAAAAAAACTTAATAACCAATGTTCCCTATAATCATAGGCCAATATCTACTTATATTAATACTCTCACAAAAAATAATTTAAATTTAAAGAAAATGAAGGAAATCTATCCTTCCCAAGAAATTCAAATGCTTTATGGTGCTCTCTGGAAAGAGCCTAGATATTGTTTATTTGTCTGTGGAAATTAAAATCAGGAATAGTTTTTTTAAAAAAAGCTAACGATTTCAAACAAAGTTTATCAACTTAGGCACCTTACACTAAATGAACTTTAATTATAGTTCTGAGTTTTCGAACAGATATTATATCAGAATGGAAGAGTTACACCCCTATATAGTAAAGTTCACAAACCCATCGTTTTATGGAATAGAATGTTAAGAAGATAATAGAAATTTACTGGAGAATAAGTCCAAATAAACCCTTTGAAATGAAAAAACAAATTAAATTTCTTATAAATCAAGGAGTTATATGGTGGAGGCGGCGGGAATCGAACCCGCGTCCGCAAATCCTCTGCCTTCAGCTCTACATGCGTAGCCGTGTCTTTTGATTTAACTGTGCATTCTCCGACGGGCAGGATACTACACAGCGATTCCCTGAGTTTCGCATCTTAATACGGGATGGATTAAGACACTAGCTTATCTCTTATGACCGTTGATTCGATACCGATAAGCGGGCTCGGTCGAACGGGATACTGGGTTTATTGGCCAGTACACAGTGATGGTTCAACTAAAGTGCTTATTAGGCAGCGATAGCTTCTCCACCAGCAAAGTTTTCATCGTTTGCATTTATATTTAGTTGAGTCTGATTTACGAGAGTTCTCATTCTCGGCATGCACCTCTGGTTTTGCAACCCACGTCGAAGCCAGGTCGCCCCCCAATCTGTACATTTTAAGTATAACATAAAATGGTCGCAGATGAGCAGCTTTTCTTGTGAAAATTGATTGGGATGTGCAAAGGCTCCTGGGCTAAAGCTTCGCTTTTGCCCAGTGTCTCATTAACCCTGAATGCCATTGTGGCGTAGCAAAGCATCCACCGTTGCAGGACGGCCTCTGAACTCTTTATACGCCTCAGCGGCTTTCTTCGAACTGCCTGCCTCCAATATAAAATGCAGGAAATCATGTCCTGTTTTGGAATTTAATACGCCTTCTTCTTCAAAACGGGAAAAAGCATCGCTGGATAACACTTCGGCCCAACTGTAACTGTAGTAGCCTGCAGCATATCCACCGCCAAAGATATGGCTAAAACTCTGGGGAAAACGATTGTAAGGAACCACAGGCACCACACAGGTTTTAGAACGTACGTCAGCCAGAATGTCATCAACCAATGATTTACGATTCGGAACATATTCCTGATGAATACGAAAATCAAATACTGAAAACTCCATCTGCCGTAACATGGCCATAGCGGATTGGAAATTTTTGGCGGCAATCAGACGTTCAAAAAGTGAATCAGGGAGTGGCTCCCCAGTATCCACATGTGCAGTTAAAGCAGCCAAGCCGCTTTTCTCCCAACACCAGTTTTCAAAAAATTGGCTGGGTAATTCCACCGCATCCCATTCCACGCCATTAATGCCTGAGGCGCCGAGGTAATCGACCTGAGTTAAAATGTGATGCAAGCAATGACCAAATTCGTGGAATAAGGTCACCACCTCTTCGTGGGAGAGCATCGCAGGCTTATTGGCTGATGCCTTGGCAAAATTACAGGTCAATGTCGCAATGGGTAACTGGACGCTACCATCTTCCAACCTTCTGCGGCTTTGCAATGAATCCATCCATGCACCACTGTGTTTGTTGGGTCTGGCAAATAAATCGGTAAACACATAACCACGAACATTGTTGTGTTCGTCGACGACGCAATAGCATTGTACGTCTTTATGCCAAATATCAACGCCCTTGATTTCTTCAATCGACATGCCGTACAGCTTTTTAACTAAATCAAATAGTCCCTGCATGACTTTGGGTTGAGGGAAATAAGGACGCAAATCCTCCTGTGATAGAGTAAATAAAGCTTGTCTGCGTTTTTCAGACAAATAGCCAATATCCCAAGGTTTAACTGGATTGAGCTGATATTTTTCTGCAGCAAATTGCTCCAACTGTTTAAACTCAGTAGTTGCCTGAGTATGTATTCTGCCCACCAAATCGTCCATAAAATCGCGGACTTGCTGGGTTGATTCAGCCATTTTTGTTGCGATTGAAAGCTCTGCATAGTTATTAAAACCTAACAGCTTGGCTTTTTCATCGCGTAATGCCAAAATTTCGTGAATCAAGGGCGTATTGTCATAAGTACCCGCATGTGGGCCCTGATCTGAGGCTCTGGTAATGTACGCTTGGTACATTTCTTCACGTAATGCGCGATCTTCCGCATAGGTCATCACGGCTTGATAACAGGGGTACTCCAGGGTCAGCACATGTCCTTTGAGGCCTTTTTCTGCGGCAACTTCTTTAGCAGTATGCAGCGCATGCTCTGGAAGTCCTGCCAAACGTGCGGGATCTTTAATAGGTAACGTAAAAGCTTGAGTTGCATCCAAAATATTGTGTTCAAATTGATTGGTCAGATCGTCAAGACGTGTCTGAATTGCTTCAAATCGCTTTTTATGTTCTTTATCCAAAGCAACGCCCGATAATTCAAAATCACGCAAACTATCAGCAATTATTTTTTGCTGCACAGGATTCAAAGTATGGAGATCGATTGATTTAATGGCTTCATACAACTCATGGTTATGCCCCATCGCAGATTCATAAGCGGAGAGTAAGGGCAAACAGGCATCATAGCATTGACGCAACTCAGGAGAGTCCATCACGCCATGCAAATGAGACAGCGGAGACCAAAAACGTTCCAGCTCATCAGCCATATCATCTAAAGGGTACATTAAATTGTCCCAAGTATAATGAGGATTTTCTTTGAGCAAACGTTCAACCTGCTCTAAATGCTTTTTTAATATGGCATCAAGATGCGATTGAAAGTGATTCACATCAAGATGGCTAAATTGGGGTAATCCGACTGGCGCTGACATGCTCTACCTTTGAAAATGAATACAAGACCTAAAGCATAGCATTCAATTAATCAAGGCTCTATACCCAAATGAGATCATTGATGGAGCTGCGAAGGGGGCAGGAAAAAAACGCGACTGTTCTATGAGGGCTGATTATTGAAGACAACACGATGAATCATCGAGTTGCATCTCCTCTTCTTCATCAGAAATGTTATCTAACTCGACGATTGCTGGCTCTTTATTGCCAAAAAATCCCAGCTTTGATAATGCGGCTGAGCGATCGATTGTATCTCTGGGGCGACTCTCGTTAATCGCATCGGTTAGTGCAAAATTAACAAAGCAAATCACCACCAGGGCTATGGCACCAAGCACCGGAATAATGGGATTGGCCGCAAAAATGGGAAGCGCGCAACACATGGCGAGGAAAATGAGCGTGGTCGTCGTTAAATGAGAGCCCAGTCGAAATTGCTCAAATGCAATTTGCTTGTCTATTGCTTGAAGGTGTTCGTTTATTGCTTTTTGCTCTTTGATACTCGATGCCGTGTTTAACATGGCTGTATAGTGCGACCGTAGCTCAAATAAACGACTCAACTCGATATACGCACGGGTCAACGACATGATGATGTCAAAAGCAAACGCAGCAAGCGACACATAAAAAGCAAATGGCGCCAAAGCGCCCACTAAATAATAACAATTAATAAATCCGGCGCTAAACCAGACAATATCATTACCTAATTCAAACCACCGACGTTTTATTTGCGCATTGAAACGAACCGTCCACCCTAAAGATTCCTCTTCCGGTTCCATCCACCAGCCCGGCACCGTATGTTTGAACACCACGAAGAAGTTGACCAACAAACGGGGTAGAAAGAAAATCCACGCGATTTGCGCCAGAACAGGGTCCAAAACATAATCCATGACACTGACAAAATGAAGGTATGACTCTGATTTGGATATTCGGGAGATAAAGTCTAAAGCACGTTTCGAACGGGTGAACAACAATCGAAACGGATTTGTTTCGACCGTCATATTGCGTATGTCTTGAGTAAACGAAAACTCATCTACTGGTTTAGGTTTTTTAGGAAAATTGGGTATTAACTGTGCGAGTAACTCACGATATAAATTTTGTTGCCGACGTAAGCGCGCCACTTCTCTTGGTACAGTCAAATAGTGTGCGTAGAGATGCTCCAAAAGTTCGGCCATCATCAATGCGGCAATCAGCTGCTCTTTGATTTCCTCTTGATCGATTGGCTTCTCAGACTCGAACTTGGCATTAAGCTGTTGTCCCAAAAGACTATATTCCAGGTTCAATACCAAATGAAGAGGGACTATCTTACAATAAAAATCAGGACCTAACTTTTTAATGCTTTCGGTGAAGTTCCAATTCGCAGGATTTTGCGCAGCCTGTGTGAAAGGAAGTTCAGAGAAGGATTCTGCTAAAAAAGTTTCATGTAAATGTCGAATAAGTGGGGTCATGATGTCCTAAAATGAATTTTGGGATATCAAATGAACAATCTTATACTGCTCATTTGCTTATTGTCTATTAATAACTTCAAAAGTAAAAAAATAGGTCTGATTATATATAAATCTGTACAAAAAGAAAATTTATGAACATCAGTCATACGGTTTGTTGCTTCAGAGAATCGATTAAGCACGCCTGGACTCGTTTTTTATCACCCCAAAAATATCCATCCGCTATCGAATCGATCTATAATATAGTTACACAAATTTATCGTTTTAGCATGCTCATTAAACACGGAAATAGAACAAAATTAAGTCTTTTTGCAAAATAATGATCAAAAATGCACTTATTTTCTTGCTGATTCATGTCTTCTGAGCGACAATATTGCACCGAGTTAAGCACGAAGAGTACCCATGAATCTTTCCAAAGAATTAGCTAATGCCATTCGCATTTTAAGTGTAGACGCCGTAGAACAAGCTCAATCAGGACATCCAGGAATGCCTTTAGGCATGGCAGACATAGCCACTGTTTTATGGAAAAAGTTTTTAAAGCACAATCCCCAAAATCCTCATTGGTTTAATCGCGATCGATTTGTCTTGTCCAATGGGCATGGTTCCATGCTGCTTTATTCATTACTTCACCTCACTGGCTATAAGCTTTCTTTAGAAGACTTGAAGCAGTTCCGTCAATTAAATTCGAAAACCCCTGGACACCCAGAATTCGGCCATACGCCTGGAGTAGAAACGACTACAGGTCCTTTAGGACAAGGCTTGGCAAATGCAGTAGGCATGGCTTTAGCGGAGCGGGTGCTGGCAACACACTTTAATCGCGATGATTTGAAGCTCGTGGATCACTATACCTACACATTTACTGGCGATGGATGTCTTATGGAAGGCATTTCGCACGAAGCGTGTTCGCTCGCAGGCACTTTAGGTTTAGGAAAGCTCATCGTTTTCTATGACGACAATGGCATTTCGATTGATGGTAATGTTGAATCTTGGTTTACTGACAATACAGCCCAACGTTTTAAAGCCTATCATTGGCAAGTGATCGAAGCAGTAGACGGCCATGATATGGAGGCTATTGAACAAGCCATCCTTAAAGCACAGGCCAATACCACACAACCCACACTGATTATCTGCAAAACCGTCATTGGACTGGGTTCCTCAGTAGCAGGAAGTGAAAAAGCTCATGGATCGGCGCTAGGGGCAAAAGACGTTGCCAATGTTCGTGAATTTTTTAACTGGGACTACGAGCCTTTTGTCATCCCTGATAGCATTTATCAGCAATGGAATCATATAGAACAAGGGGAAAAAGAAGAGCAACAATGGCTCATGCAACTGAATCAATACCAGCAAAAATACCCACAAGACCACTATGAATTTTTACGTCGCATCAATGGCGATCTGCCTGATGATTGGCAAAGTTACAGCGATGCATTTCTTGAGCAGTGCCGCAGCAATGACAAAGCGATTGCCACCCGTAAATCATCACAACAATGCATTGAGCATTTTGCCCGCTTGCTGCCTGAAATGCTCGGTGGTTCAGCAGACTTAACGGGCTCCAACAATACCGATTGGTCCGGCAGCAAAGCCATCACTGCCGAAGACTTTTCAGGGAATTACCTATATTATGGCGTACGCGAATTCGGAATGGCCGCCATCATGAATGGCCTGGCAGTCCATGGTGGATTTATTCCTTATGGTGGAACCTTCCTGGTTTTTGCCGACTATGCACGCAATGCTGTACGTTTAAGTGCCTTAATGCAGCAACGTATTATTTATGTCTTTACCCATGATTCGATTGGGTTAGGTGAAGATGGTCCAACCCATCAACCTGTAGAACATGCGTCCATGCTTCGTATGACTCCAGGTATGCATGTTTGGCGTCCCGCAGATTTAATGGAAACAGCCGTTGCATGGAAACTCGCTTTGGAGCATCATAATGGGCCAACATCCTTGCTGCTTTCAAGGCAAAATCTTCCTGCATTGCCTCATGGAGCAACAGCGGCTGAGTTAATTAAAAAAGGAGGTTATATCATTCTCGATTGTGATGGAACTCCTGATGCCATCTTAATCGGAACAGGCTCGGAGGTTCAGCTCGCACTTGCTGCTGCAGAGCGGGTGAAAACACAAGGACTTAAGGTGAGAGTAGTCTCTATGCCTTGCGCGGAACGATTCTTGGAGCAAGATCAAAGTTATAAAGAACATGTTTTGCCTCAAAATATTCAAACCCGCATCGCAATTGAAGCGGCCAGTTCTGCTTATTGGTATCAATTTGTTGGTTTACAAGGTGCGGTCATTGGCCTGGATTGTTTTGGCGTATCTGCCCCTGCTGCCCAAGCCTATCAATATTTGGGTATTACTGTAGAGCGAATCATTGAGACGTTAGAAGCATTAGTTAAAAAACTAAAATAGAATAAAATAATTTGCAGTCTAGATAGAGCAAAGAAGCATTCCCTCTCCCCACTTGTGGGAGAGGGGTTGAGTGAGCCCTTCGGGCACCTTATCCCCGCGGGGAGAAGCGAAATTCCTGAGCTTGATGGCGCTAAAGCTACGAATTAGATACTTAACTTGAGATAAAGGGTCTGCTTACCATGTGCTTGATTGTAAACAGACTCCACTAAAATTGGAGAGAAGTAATATGACAATACGTGTCGCGATTAACGGCTACGGTCGCATTGGCCGTTGTATCTTAAGAGCAATTTTTGAATCAAAGAAACAGAATGAATTTGAAATTGTTGCAATCAATGATTTATCTGCGATTGATACTACAGCACATCTGACCCGTTATGATACAACACATGGTCGTTTCGCATCCGATGTCAGTGTTGAAGGCGACATGCTGGTGATTGATGGTCATGCGATTAAAATCATTGCCGAACGCAATCCGCTGAATTTGCCGTGGAAAGAGTTAAACATTGATTTGGTTTTAGAGTGCACTGGCTTTTTTACCGAGCGCGAAAAAGCGATGCAGCATATCACTGCTGGTGCGAAAAAAGTATTGATTTCTGCCCCAGGAAAAAATGTGGATGCGACCATAGTTTATGGAGTAAACCACCATACACTCAAGGCCTCTGATCTCATCGTTTCTAATGCTTCATGCACCACCAATTGTCTCGCTCCAGTGGTGAAACCATTAAACGATGCTTTAGGCATTGAAGCTGGTTTATTAAATACCGTGCATGCCTACACCAATGATCAAATGCTTTTAGATGGCAGCCATGAAGATCTTCGTCGTGCCCGTGCAGCAGCACACTCCATTATTCCAACCAAAACAGGTGCCGCCGCTGCAGTAGGATTGGTATTACCTGAATTAGCTGGAAAACTCGATGGGTTTGCGATGCGTGTTCCAGTTCTTAATGTGTCCGTTATTGATTTAACGTTTACAGCAAAACGCGAAACCACTGCAAAAGAAGTCAACGATATTGTACGCCAAGCAAAAAGCCGCATTTTACAAATCAATGATGATCCTTTAGTTTCCTGTGATTTTAATCATAATCCTGCGTCAGCTATTTTTGACACTACTCAAACTAAAGTATTTGGTAAACTCGTTAAAATTGTAGCCTGGTATGACAATGAATGGGGCTTTTCTAATCGTATGCTTGATACGGCTCAGCAAATGATGAGTTGCTAGAACCCCTGTTTGGAGATAACTGATGAATCTGATACAAATGCGCGATATAGACCTGTCAGGAAAACGGGTGCTAATTCGTGAAGATCTGAATGTTCCAATCAAAGAGGGGATTATTACCAGTGACCAGCGATTACAGGCAGCGCTTCCCACGCTTAAAGCTGCTTTAGATGCTGGTGCTGCAGTTATCGTCCTATCTCATTTGGGACGTCCTGAAGAAGGAAAATTCGAACGACGTTTTTCGATGGCGCCCATTGCAGAATATTTGCAGGACCATTTAGATTATCCTGTTCGTTTTGTAAGTGATTACCTCAATGGAGTGGAAGCCAAACCAGGTGAATTAGTCGTTTGCGAAAACGTACGCTTTAATGTTGGCGAAAAAAACAATGAAGAACAGCTGGCAAGGAAACTTGCCAATCTATGTGATGTTTTTGTCATGGATGCTTTTGGAACAGCGCACCGCGCACAAGCCTCGACTTACGGTGTCGCTCAATATGCACCGATTGCCGTGGCAGGCCCCTTATTGGTAAGGGAACTGGATGCTTTAAACAAGGCACTTGCCGCCCCCCAAAAACCGATTGTGGCAATTGTCGGTGGCGCCAAAGTTTCCACTAAGCTCAGTTTGCTACGCCAATTAGTCACCCGCGTTGATTATTTAATCCCTGGTGGTGGAATTGCCAATACATTTCTCAAAGCCCAAGGATTTGAAATTGGTGTGTCACTCTATGAACAGAATTTATTGGATGAAGCACGTGAAATTCTCCAACTGGCTAAAGAGAAAGGCTGCCATATTCCCTTACCAACTGATGTGGTAGTCGGCAAATCCTTTAGTGAACATTGCCCAGCCTATAATAAATCACTGCACAATGTCGCTACAGACGACATGATTCTCGATATTGGTCCGATGACCGTGAGTGAGTACGTTGATATTATTAATCAAGCCAAAACCATCATTTGGAATGGTCCTGTCGGAGTGTTTGAATTTGCACAGTTTGCTTATGGAACCCGGGCCTTGGCTATTGCTATTGCTGAAAGCGATGCCTTTTCAATTGCCGGTGGTGGCGATACGCTTGCAGCAATCGATCTCTATGATTTGAACCAGCAAATTTCTTATGTTTCCACAGGGGGTGGGGCGTTTCTTGAGTGTTTGGAAGGAAAGACCTTGCCTGCTGTTGCCATTTTGCAGGAGCGTGCACAAGATGTTAAGACAAACTAAAATCGTTGCCACCTTAGGACCATCCAGTAGCGATCCAATCACACTCCGTGCCATGTTAACCGCTGGTGTTGACGTGGTACGCATTAACTTCTCCCATGCCGATTCCTCTGCATTGCAGCTTATTGCGCTGGTTCGAGGAATTGCGGAAGAGTTGAATTGCCCCGTGGCCGTCATGGCCGATTTACAAGGGCCAAAAATTCGCATTGGCCGTTTCCAAAATAAATCGATCGCTTTGATTGAAGGTCAAGCCTTCACTTTGGATTGCGATGCCCCAGATCGCTTAGGTAATCATGATGAAGTATCTGTAGCTTATCCCAGTCTAGCTCGGGAACTGGCCCCGGGAGATCATTTATTGCTTAATGATGGCTTGATTGAATTAGAAGTCAAAACCATTGCCGGCTCTAAAATTCACTGTATCGTCATTGAAGGCGGTACTCTGAGTGATCTTAAAGGATTAAACAGAAAAGGCGGTGGCCTGGCAGCCAGGACCATGACGGATAAAGACAAACGTGATCTGCACACAGCCATTGAAGCGGAGGTGGATTACATCAGTTTATCCTTTGTCAAAGATGCCGAAGACATTCGCCATACCCGTGCCCTCATCACTGAATTTGGTAAAAAAATTCCGATTATCGCGAAAATTGAACGGACAGAGGCGCTGGAATTCCTCACTGAAATTATTCAGGAGGCCGATGCAATCATGGTTGCACGAGGTGATCTAGGCGTTGAAGTTGGTGCTGCAGAAGTCCCTGCAATTCAAAAACATATTATTGGTGAAGCCCGTCGCTTGGATAAAGTAGTCATCACCGCAACCCAAATGATGGAATCGATGATTAACCATCCTCAACCCACGCGCGCAGAGGTATCTGATGTTGCCAATGCCATATTGGATGGAACGGATGCGGTGATGTTGTCTGCAGAAACTGCCAGTGGTCAATTCCCCGTGAAAGTTCTCGCTATGGTCAATAAGATCTGCCTCAGCGCTGAGAAGCATGCGAATTTTTACTATCATAGCAGCGAGGAAACCTGTCATTACCAACGTGCAGATCAAGCCATTGCGATGGCAACAATGCATGCAGCGAATCACTTTCCTATCCAAGCCATTATTACTTTGACTGAATCAGGTGATACCGCATTATGGATATCAAGACAACAAAGCGCGGTTCCTATTATTGCCGTATCGGCGAATAAGCGAACTATAGGTCGCTTATGCCTTGTTCATAATGTGTTCCCAGTGTTTATGGATTACCATCAATTCGCCTCTGAAACCTTGAATCAACAGGTACTTGAAGAGTTAATCCAGTCAGGCCATCTGGAGAAAGAACGCTTTGTATTATTAACACGTGGCCGAGTAATTGGTTCAGCAGGCGGTACAAACAGTATGGAAATTATTCGGGTTTAGAGATTATAATCCATATCGTTTTGCGGGTGTAGTTCAATGGTAGAACCTCAGCTTCCCAAGCTGATGGCGTGGGTTCGATTCCCATCACCCGCTCATTCAGCGGTGCTGATGACACTCGTGTGTCATGGGTACTTTTTGACGCAATAATAAAAACATCTTTGTTCAGTTAGCCGCCTGCATCATTAAAGTGTTTTTAATTCAGCACAGGCGAGGTAAATACAGAAGGAATTGTTATCCGCTATTTAAAGCAAATTCACGTGATTAAAGTGCTGTCTCTTTAGGCCCAGATCCTGTTTAAATCACACACCAACCACGAACCGCCCTTATTGTTTGCCTCATCGGATGCACCAAGGGTTCTGTTGGTATGGGCTTGTGTTACAACGTGGAGCTCCCTTGCAAAGCTCGGGATGATAAGATTGCGCCACGCTGCACTTAAGCTCCAGCAAGAACTATTCGATGACTTCCTTTTTCTCTTCAAGACTTCTCGAGAGCCCTAATTTCTCTTTCAAACGCGCGACAGCATCAGGATCATATTGTCGTGTCGTTTTACTTTTTACCATGACTGCCGTAGCCCGAGCAGGTTGTGCTGGTGCATTTAAGGTATTGTAGGTTGAGGAGCGCACCGGATAAGTAGGAAAGTGGTCTTCAGCAGGTGACGATGGTTGGCCAATTTTCGCTTGGAAGCTTGTATTTTGCTGCGTTGAATTGACTGGATTGGGTGTTTTTTCCGTCAGAACTTTACGTGCATTTCGTACGCTTTTTTCAACACGCTTCTTGATCTTAACTGCAGCGTGCTCGGCTTCTTCTTCACTGACTTCACCCACGACATTACCGTGCAAATCAATGCGCATTTCCCGCAACTTGAGGCATGCCAAATAATCAAGACGGCGGGTGAATATAACCACAGCTTCTCTTAATTTACTTTTGGAAATACCTTGTTCTGCAGCGTCATCTGCATGCAGCAAGATATCATCCATAATCCCTATTTTTAATGGACGTATTCGTAATGAATTATCGAATGCTTCAGGAAAATGTGCAGCGAGCCATAACAATGCATCTGTTCGTGCTTTTTTAGACTTATTTTTTTGAGTTTTATTTATAACAGCGGTGCGTGGGTGCAGCTCCTGTTTTCTCATTAGAGTACCCTTGTTAGATAGTAAATGTCATTCCAGATTGGCCTTAAGAATGAGCGCACAATGTACAATGTTTAATGATTGTTTGCAAGCATTCTTAATCATGTTCAGTTACGGTGCATACAAAGGAAAATAAGGTAGGCCAAGCAAATAGTTGACCACTTTGCTCAACTGAGTAGAACGGTGAACAGGCTCTAGTAGAAAAATAGATAATTATGGACCTATAATGAAACAGGTCTTTTTGCAATGGCCCTCGTTTTTTGGCCTATGGATTGATGTGATAACATGGATAATCCTTGATAAAACAGGGGCAACCCTAGTGAGCATCCTTCGCTTGCACAACACGTTGCAACTGCTTTTGCTAAGATTAATGACCGATTTAACGTTTCGATTAAAGCTTATGGGAGCACTATATGGTAAGCTTCATACAAAAAATGTTTATATTTTTCCTCGCTGCATTCTTTCCATGGATCATTTTTCTTATGAATGATAATCCTGGAGGTGCCTTTGTTGCCCTAGCTTTACAAGCAACAGTAATTGGATGGCCTTTTGCAACCATTTGGGCTTTGCGAACTCACTATCCTCCCCCAAAAGAAAAATCATAAACCATTTTATGAGGAGAACTATGTTAACGCGTGTTATTGTGAATGGGGCCAATGGTAAAATGGGCTCTTTAGCTTGTGAGACTTTAGAGAATCACGAGGAATTTGAACTAGTTGCACAACTTGGCAAACAAGACAATTTAGCGCAAGCAATTGAAGCAACTAAAGCACAGATTGTGGTTGATCTCACTCGTGCAGATTGTGTGTATCAAAATAGCCTTACCATTATAAAACATGGCGCACACCCAATTATTGGAACCTCAGGACTTCTTCCCGAGCAAATCAAAGAATTAACGGCACTATGTGAAAGTCGTCGTCTGGGTGGAATCATTGTACCTAATTTTTCAATAAGTGCTGTCTTGATGATGCTTTTTGCGGCTAAAGCTGCTGAGTACTTCCCCGAGGTGGAAATTATTGAGGCGCATCATCAGCAGAAACTTGATGCCCCATCGGGAACTGCATTAAAAACTGCTGAAATGATTGCTGCAGCACGAAAACATCCCAAAAATAAATTAAATCTCAAAGAATTGATCCCTGGTGCTCGTGGTGGAACCCATCGTGACGTCAATATCCATTCTTTACGTCTTCCTGGTGTGATTGCCCGTCAACAAGTCATTTTCGGGAGTGTAGGTGAAACATTAACCATTACTGATGACTGTATTGATCGCCGTTGTTTTATGCCCGGGATTATTTTGTCCTGCCAAAAGGTCTCCGGATTATCTACCTTAATTTACGGACTCGAGCATTTACTTTAACCTCGTGAATCAGCCCGGCCAAGGAAATGCACCGGGCTCCAGTTAATGATGAAAATGTGCTTCACTATGATGTGATTGTTTCGATTTATTAAACAGGCTGCTCCACTCCTCTACCGTCCGCTCGACCAATCCAGCAAAACTGATTTGCTCTTCATGTGCCTTTAACAGCGCGCGTAACCGTCCATAAACTGAGTTTGTGGCCTCAGAACGGGTTTCATCTGCTATAGGCCTATCTAAGACGATTTGCAATATTTTTTCGAGCCGTACAAGATTATCTTTTCCAGAGGTGGGACTTAACATGAGTTCAGAAATTTGCTCTATTCCCTCAGGCGTTGTTGGCGACGTATCGGTAAAAAACAAAGTAGACCAACGTGAACTGGGTTCTGGGGTAAATAAACTTTTTTCGTTAATTAAAGGATGAAGCGCATCGTACAGTCGATTACAATTTTTCTTGCCTAATTGTCGGGCCACTAAACGACATTTTAGGGTGTTTTTCGGTAATAAATATTCGTTTACTTTTTTATGACCACCCACAAAAATATTTTTTACTTCGTTATCCGTTGCGGCTCGGTCATCATCTCTAAGCGCTCGCTCACTATCGAGACGCTTTTTAATTTCAGTAGCAATATCTTCTGGTAAATACCATTCAGGAGTTTTAATCCCTTCAGAGCCCGGGGCATTATGTCCTGCATGTTCCTGTTGATGACGGCTCATATAAAGATCAGCGACCAGAGAAACAAAACGAATGCGATCTTTAGCTTCAGGTTCATCGAATATCGGCCAGCAGCCATAAAGCTCTCTATAAAGGAGCATTGCATCCGTATGGATGAGTTCAATGGCTTTTCTATCCTTACCGCTCACACAAGAGCCATAAGAATGCCCACCAATCGTTAAAATAATTAACTGTTCCAAGGAGCTCAAAAACAACTCTCTGCCCGCATAATCAAAAACCGTCGCGGAACCGGGTTTCGACTCTAAAACATTTTTATATTGATCCAGTAGAGTCTGTAGTCCAGGAGTTGTGGCAACATATTTTTTCGCGACAGCCAATAAATTCAAACTGTCTGGATCACTTGACGGGGTATAATAGATCCTTTTTGCTAAATTATAAGGATGATTGTTTTGTTGAATGGGTTGAAGCTTTTCTCCCCGCTCTTGCGCATACTTATCTCGCCGCTCAACCGCAGCCCGTGCTAATTTGTACAACGCCAAATCTGGAGGCAATGTTGGTATGAAGTCTGTAATCCAGGTCGGTACATAGTCCACCGCATGAATTGGACTAATCAGCGTTTGTAATAATGCCGGTTGATCAGGCTGCACCTGCTCCATCACTTTAGCCAAATTCGAGTCGGAATGGCGTTGTTGGACTGCTGCAGGCCAATCCAAGCCATCTCGTGTAGCAATATGACTGGAGCGGTAACGTTTTTTTGAGAGTTCGCGAATTACTTTTCCATCATGACTCATACCCAATAAACTATGCGCGGCGTAATTAGCAGGCAAAGGCAGCGTTCGATGACGGCTGGATAAAAAAGTCACCGCATCCTCAACCCTATCAACTCCTTGCAGTACGTGCTGCAAAAAAAACTGTTGGTGATGAGGCAATACCCAGTACCATTGTGGAAGACTGGAGATTTGTCCCACTGTATCGATACTCTCTTTATTAAAACTCTCTCCGGTGATTAAATCTTTAAACTGATCCAGGTTTTTGTCTAGTTGAGCAGGATTAGCGGCCAAAAGCCGCATCATTTCTCGCTGATGCGGACTCAGCTCATTAAACCATTTAGGTAGTGGCAACAAATTACTGGCAATTTGTTCTAGGTCCCTCTTCAAACTGATTGCTTTCTTTTTGATTGAGGACCAATTGATTTTAAAGTCTGTGAAATCCTGAACCACTTTTGTAGGACTGCTAATGGCGGGATCCAGATGGTAAAAATAGGCTTGTTGATATTCAGGCAGCTTGGCCAGCCAGGATGGAGTTTTCGGATACTCCTGAGCTTTTATCTCTTTGAGTTCGTTAATTATTTCATCGTAGTAAGGAGGCAGCGATTCGTCCAACTGCAGGATATAACTGATATCCTCACCCACTTTCATCGGTATTAGAGTGACTAAATCATTGCGGCCATTCCGCATTAATTCATATTGTTCTGCCTCATTGAGCAGCTCAATCGCTTCTTCGTTAGAGGTACCCCAAGCCAACGCAATCACCTCGATTAGTTTGGCAGTATATTTTTCTAACTCCTTATGTAACTTATCGGTTGAGCCTTTTGCATCTAAAGCCAAGGTTTTACACTCTTCTACGTAATCACGTAAGGTTTCCTTGGTCAAAAAACTGCTCTGAGGAGGTAAAGGGTATGCATCAAGAAGAAAATTAAATGCATTGTTAAGGCTATTGACCCGACGTCCAAAACTCCGATTATAATCAGGTTTCTGATGGTAAGTTTCTAAAACATAGCCAGGAAAGCGCTTCTGTAATGAACTGAGTAATTCTGATGATAATTCGGTACCATGAGGTACACGTAAAATAATTCCTTTTCCCATCGATTAATTTCCTTAACTACTCGCCTCGATTCAAAAATATTCAGCAGAGCGATTCAAATAGAGGTCATTTTTAGTCCTAATCTCTTCGTTATTATTGTATAAATAATTCCATGAAACAATTACAATAATCACTTAATTTGATAAAAATAATAAAAAGGAGTTTGCTAATGGGCTACATTGTACAACATTATATTGGTGGTCAATTTATTAACGAAACGAACGCCACAAGTCACTCTATCTACAATCCTGCTTTGGGAGAAGTGATTGGTCAAGTTCATTTCGCGTCTACAGCACTTTGTGATAAAACAGTTGCTACCGCCAAAGAAGCAGGAATTGAATGGGCCCAGACTCCCGCCATCAAAAGAGCGCGCATCCTTTTTAAGTTCAGAGAATTATTAGAAAAAAATCAATTGGACCTGGCACGTATCATTACGCGCGAACATGGAAAAACTATAGATGACGCCAAAGGTTCCGTAGCACGTGCTATCGAAGTAGTCGAATTACATTGTGGCATAGCCAATCATCTGCAAGGCGATTTTTCAGCCGATGTGACCAATGGCATTGATTGTCATACATTAAGACAACCATTAGGGGTTTGTGCCGGTGTTTCCCCTTTTAATTTTCCGGTCATGGTACCTGTATGGATGATGATCCCTGCTATCGCTTGTGGCAATACATTCATATTGAAACCCTCAGAACAAGACCCTTCCGCCGCTGTCCGCTTGCTCGAATTATTAAGTGAAGCAGGGTTACCCCCCGGAGTAGCCAATTGTTTACATGGTGATAAAACAACAGTAGACCATTTGCTGGCTCACCCCGACATTGCTGCCTTTACTGCGGTTGCCTCTACACCTGTTGCCCAACATATTTATACTACAGCAACAGCCCACGGAAAACGCGCCCATACGTTTGGTGGTGCTAAAAACCATTGCGTGGTCATGCCAGATGCCGACCTCGATCAAGCGGCTGCGGCGATTGTAGGTGCAGCTTATGGTTCTGCAGGTGAACGTTGCATGGCAATCTCCGTCGTGGTTACGGTAGGCGAGCATACAGCAGATGCGTTAATTGAACAAATGACACCACTAATCAAAGCAACTCGCATCAACGCCGGTGATGCGCCTAACACCGATATGGGACCATTAATCAGTGGCCCTCATCGAGAAAAAGTACTGGCTGCGGTAGATAAAGGAATAAGCGAGGGAGCCAAACTCATTATTGATGGCAGAGCATTTAAGCATCCTGAGCACCCACAAGGATTCTTCATGGGCCCCTGTCTCTTCGATCATGTGGATGAAAACATGTCGATTTATCAAAATGAGATTTTTGGCCCCGTTTTGGTCATTGTGCGAGTCAATCATTTCGAGGAGGCGCTCGCTTTAGTCAATAGAAACCAATACGGAAATGGCACCGCAATCTTCACACGGGATGGATTTAGCGCTCGCGAGTACAGCCAACGCGTCCAGGTTGGGATGGTTGGGATTAACATCCCTATCCCTGTTCCTGTTGCCAATCATCCTTTTGGTGGATGGAAACATTCTTCTTTTGGAGACAGTAATATGCACGGACAGGAAAGCATCCATTTCTATACCCGACGCAAAACCGTCACCACCAAATGGCCTGTTACTGAAATCAATGAAAGTGCTTTTATTATGCCAACGCATGATTAAACCAAGAGAATAATTTCCTGTAGCCTGAATAACACGACACCGGACCCGGAACGCTTTAATCGAGAAACCCCAGGTTAGGATTTCGTTGTTAACCAGGCTACATGGTACAGCACATGGAGAACGCAATGGCAAAAATAGGATTTGTGGGACTTGGTCATATGGGCTTACCTATGGCCATCAATCTGGTTAAAGCAGGACATCAAGTGACCGGTTATGATTTGCAACAAAGCGCCTTGCATCAATTTTCCCAGGCAGGTGGCCTAGTTGCGCAAAACACCCTTGAAGTCGCAAAAGAACACGATGTATTAATTACGATGCTGCAAAACGGTCAGCAAGTATTAAATGTTTGTCATGGCAATAATGGATTGTTCCATGCAGCAAAAAAAGGAGCTTTGTTTATTGATTGCTCCACCATTGATGTCAACAGTTCGCGTGAACTGCATCATTTAGCCAAACAACACCAACTTCAAGTCGTTGATGCTCCTGTATCTGGCGGAGTAGCCGGGGCCGGGGCAGCCACATTAACCTTCATGGTGGGTGGTGAAGAACATGCATTCCATGCCGCTCAGCCTATTTTGGCAGCCATGGGACAGAAAATCATTCATACCGGTACCGCAGGCAGCGGACAAGCGGCGAAAATATGTAATAACATGATCCTTGGGATCTCGATGATTGCGATTTCAGAGGCATTTACTCTCGCCGAACACTTGCAACTGTCACCGCAAAAACTTTTTGAAGTGGTCACTAATGCTTCTGGACAATGCTGGGCCATGAGTAAATATGCACCCGTTCCGGGGGTTTTAGAAAACGTACCGGCCAATAATGAGTACAAACCCGGATTTGCAGCAGCAATGATGCTTAAAGATTTATTGCTCAGTCAGGATTCAGCGCGATCAGTGAAGGTGAGCACTCCTTTGGGTGCAAAAGCAACCACCATTTATCAACATTTTATCGACCAAGGTCTAGGTGATTCTGATTTTTCAGCAATTATTAAACTGATTTCTCAAGGTGAAGAGGTATAACATGCATGCTCATTTGCACGATCCAAAACTAACGCCAACCGAAGACTCTCTTTGCGAGTTTTGGTCCGAAGTGGCGCAACAAACTGTTGATTGGCTCCAACCTTGGGATACAGTCCTCACCGGCGGCTTCAAAGATGGGGATGTAACCTGGTTCAAAGGTGGAAAATTGAATGTCAGCATGAATTGTCTCGATCGCCACTTACCCCATAAAGCAAACCAACCAGCGATTATTTGGGAGGGCGATGATCCCAACCAACATAAAATCCTGAGTTTTGCTGAATTACATGCTGAAGTATGTCGCATGAGTAATGTGCTCAAACAACTACAAGTAAAAAAAGGCGACAAAGTAGCGATTTACTTACCCATGATTCCTGAAGCAGCAATTGCCATGCTTGCTTGTTCACGTATTGGCGCTGTGCATACCGTCATATTTGCCGGTTTTTCTGCCCACGCGTTAAGACAACGCGTCCTTGCTTCTGAATGCACGTGTTTGATTACCGCAAATCATTTTAATCGGGGTGGTAAATTAGTGAGTCTCAAGGAGCAGGTTGATGAAGCATGTAATGATCTGCCGTTGCAAAGACTCCTAATCAAAACGAGCGATGATGCCGTTCCTTTAGATAAAAATAAAGATCATTGGTGGCATGAGCTCAAAACAGAAGTAAGCGCGCACTGTGATCCAGAACCTATGGATGCAGAAGATCCTTTGTTCGTATTGTATACCTCCGGAAGTACCGGCCAACCAAAAGGAGTAGTGCATACAACAGGGGGTTATTTAGTACAAACCGCTTACACCCACCAATTGATTTTTAATTGTCAAAAAGATGAAGTGTTTTGGTGCACTGCTGATATAGGCTGGGTTACAGGGCATAGTTATGTGGTATATGGCCCGCTTTGTAATGGGATTACCACCCTAATTTATGAGGGAATTCCAACTTGGCCCGATTCTTCCAGAAACTGGCAAATCGTGGATAAGCATCAAGTCAACGTATTTTATACGGCACCCACCGCCATACGTGCTTTAATGCGTGCTGGCGATGAATGGTTAAATTCGAGCTCTCGACGCTCCTTACGATTACTTGGATCCGTGGGCGAGCCGATTAATCCCGAAGCATGGCAGTGGTATTATCAAAAAGTAGGCCAAAACAGATGTCCTATAGTAGATACTTGGTGGCAAACTGAAACTGGCGCGGTGATGATTAGTCCCAGAGCGGATGATACCACCCATAAGCCTGGCTCAGCGCGCCAACCCATCCCGGGCATCATTCCGGTATTACTCAATGAACATGGTCACGAAATCATAGGCGCCGGCGAAGGATTTTTGGCAATAAAATACCCCTGGCCTTCCATGGCAAGAACCATTGCCGGTGATCACCTACGTTATTGCATGACCTATCTGCATCATGGTTATTACATTACGGGAGATGGTGCAAAACGCGATGAAGAGGGTGATTATTGGATTACCGGACGCGTGGATGATGTGATTAATGTCTCAGGCCATCGCTTAGGTACTGCAGAAATCGAAAGTGCCCTGGTGAGTCATCCTGCTGTTGCCGAAGCAGCTGTAGTCGGAATTCCCCATGAGCTTAAAGGCCAAGGCATTTACGCCTATGTCATTTTAAAACAAGATTATGTGGCCAATGATCAATTAGAGGCGGAATTAATCAAGCAGGTCAATAAAGAAATAAGCCCTATAGCCAAGCCAGATGTCATTCATGTAGTGAGTGATTTACCCAAAACTCGCTCCGGCAAAATCATGCGGCGTATCTTACGTAAGATTGCCGGCAAGGAAATAGAGAGTCTTGATGAATTGGGGGATATATCCACTTTGGCCAACCCCAAAATCGTAGAGACATTGTGGAAGGAGTCAAATTAGCCTTAATCCATTCATTTCCCTATTAAAAATGGAGCCTGGGTACAGGCCTTGCCGTACCCCAGGATTTCGAGAATATGAATGACTTAACCTGGGCTTTTTTTGTACTGCATCCAGGCTATAATTGCTCGCCCCAATATTGTAAATTTTTGACCAATTTGTCAAGTAAATGCAAAATATGTATTGCTTTATATGCGAAATACCAGTAAAATTAGACACGTTTTAGCTACCAGTCAGATCCACTAAAATGCAAGATGCCCCGGATTGTTTTGATTTTTCTCAGCTGTCCTTGGAGGAAATAGCTCATTTACTCCAACGTTTTAGCTTGCGCCTCACTCCCGAAGAAGCCCTCACCATTCAAAATACCTTACTAAAAAGACCACCAACCTATGCTGAATGCGTCTTATGGTCAATTCAGGGTTCGGAACATTGTTCCTATAAAAGCAGTCGCAAACACCTTAACCAATTTAATACGAAAGCACCCCACGTAATCCTGGGCCCCAAAGAGGACGCCGGGATTGTGGCAGTAGCCACTGATAAGCAAAATAGACGCTATGGTATTGTGGTCAGTCATGAATCACACAATCACCCCTCACAGCTTGTACCTTTTGAAGGGGCGGCAACAGGAGTGGGTGGAAATGTGCGTGACGTATGCTGTATGGGTGCTGAAGTCATAGCCGTTGCCGACAGTTTGCGCTTTGGAGATATTAATCGTCCCAAAACAAAATGGATCCATCAGGGCGTAGTGCAAGGAATTGCGGGCTATGCCAATCCACTTGGCATTCCCAATCTCGGTGGTGATACCTATTATGACGAAGCATATAATGAAAATTGTCTCGTTACTGTAGTGACCTTAGGTGTAGTCAGAGAAGATCACATTATCCACTCCTATGCTCCCCCTAATGCAGAAGAGTATCAATTTATACTAGTCGGTAAACCCACAGATAACAGTGGTTTTGGCGGAGCGGCTTTTGCTTCAGCCACTTTGAGTGAAGAGCAACAAGAACAAAATAAAGGCGCCGTACAAGAGCCCAATGCCTTTTTGCAAAGACACATTCTTAAAGCCAATTATGCAATGTTTGAATTCCTGCGCGAAAACAATCTCATTGACCGCGTAGGCTTCAAGGATTTAGGTGCTGGAGGAATAGCATGCGCCAGCGTTGAGTTGGCAGAAGCCAGTGGCTATGGGGCAGAAATCAATCTTGACCTAGTGCCAACCAGTATGAACAATTTATTACCCGCCGTGGTCTTATGTTCCGAAACTCAGGAACGCTTTATGTGGGTTGTTCCCAAAGAATTGGTGGAGACCTTCTTAACCCATTACAACACGCGTTTTGCACTTCCAGAAATCTGCGATGGAGCACAAGCAACCGTCGTAGGTAAAATAAGAAATGATGGCTTATATGTCGTGAAAGCCCAAGGAAAAGAAATTGTCTCGGCGCGCGCAGAAGACATTACCAAAGGTATTCTTTACGATCGTCCCTACAGCTCAAAACAACACGCGCACAGTGAACCACAGCCAATTGTGGTGAATGATTTCAATGAAGAATTATTGCGTTTGCTTGCTCATGAAAACATTGCTTCACGTGCTCCCATTTATGAAAGCTATGATAAGCAGGTTCAAGGCCGCTCTATTGTGGAGCCAGGATGGGCTGATGCAGGAGTAATTGCCCCTTTTAATGAGGATAAGTATCCCGAGGAAATTCAGCGCACGGGCGTTGCCTTATCCGTCGATCATAATCCCCGTTATAATAAAATTGATGCCTATTGGGGGGCGGTGAATGCCGTCATCGAATCGGTACGCAATATCATCGCAGTAGGTGCCTGGCCTCTGGCTTTGACTGACTGTTTGTGTTTCGGCAATCCTGAAAATACCGAGCAAATGGGAGAATTTGTTGACTCTGTGCGTGGGATAGTCGATGCGTGTCACGCGGTAAAAATGTTTACTGATCGCAGTGTCAGCCTCCCTATTATTTCAGGGAATGTGTCGCTCTATAACGAATCAGCCCAAGGTGCCATTCCGCCAAGCCCTATTATCAGTTGCCTTGGTGCAATGGATGATTTATCCAAAACCGTCACTTATGATTTCAAACATCCTAATTCAGTGCTGTTGATGGTTGGAGCACGTCAAGATGAATGTGGTGGCAGTGTGTATTATCAGTTACACAATCACCTGGGCAGCCAACTCCCTAAACCCGATCTTGCTGCATTTGCTGATCAGATCAGCGCAGTGCATGCAGCCATGCAGGCAGGCCTAGTATGCTCAGCTCATGATATTTCCGAGGGCGGCATCGCGGTTGCGCTCGCAGAAATGAGCTTTAAAAATGAAATTGGAGTGAATGTTTTTATTTCCGGTGATTTGCCCAATGATAAAAAGTTGTTTTCAGAAAGTGGCGGATTCATCCTCGAAGTTTCCCCGGAAAATATAAGCAAGCTGGAACACATATTCCGCCAATATTCTGTAGCGTTTCAAACTATAGGTGAAACCACAGTAAATCCAACCTTGATGATGAATTCGGTTATCAATCTGTCAATCAGTGCAGCCAAAACTGCCTGGAACAATGGTTTAGTTGAGAGGCTCATATAATGTCAATTATTGATTATAAAGCTGCCGGTGTAGACATAGAAGCAGGCAATGAAGCGGTTCGTAGTATTAAAAAATCGGTAGAAAGCACCTTCTCGCCGCAGGTACTGACCGGGATTGGCAGCTTCGGTGCTATGTACGATCTCAAAACCCTGCTGCAAGATTACGAGCATCCGGTTCTGGTACAAAGCATCGATGGGGTCGGCACAAAAATGATGGTCGCCAAAATGATGCAAAAATTCGATACCATCGGAATTGATTTAGTGAGTGCCACCACCAATGACATTATCGTTTTAGGCGCCAAACCGCTTACACTGCTTGATTACATTGCCAACGATAAATTGAAACCGGAAATCGTTGAGCAAATCATTAAGGGCATGGTCCAGGCCTGTAAAGAAAACCAGATCTCTTTAGTCGGCGGGGAAACTGCAGAAATGCCCGGTACTTATTTACCTGGCGAACTGGATTTGGTCGGCGTTATTACCGGGGTAGTTGAAAAAAATAAAGCCATTGAAGGCAAAGCCATCTGTGAAGGCGACCTGCTGGTGTGCTTTCCTTCAAGCGGCTTGCATACCAATGGTTATTCATTAGCAAGAAAATTGCTCTTTGATGTTGCGGGCTACAAGGTAGAATCACAACTCCAAGATTTTTCCCATAGTATTGGTGAAGAGCTTTTAACTCCTCATATTAACTACACCAGGCCAATTTTGAGCATTTTGGAAAAAAACATTCCCATTAAGGGCATGGCGCACATCACAGGTGGTGGTTTACTGGAGAACATTCCCCGTATTTTACCGCAACATTGTGGTGTAGAAATTCATAAAAATCGGATTCCTGAATTACCTATCTTCAATTTATTACGTAAATTAGGCCATTTGGATGATGAGCATATGTATCGTACGTTTAATATGGGCGCGGGTTTAGTACTGTTTATAGGACCAGAAACCTTATCTGCTGTACGCGAAGTACTCCGTGATTTTCCATCGTTCCCTCTTTATGAAATTGGACAGGTTGTGAGAGGGGATCAAAGGGTGAAACTGTTATGATACGCATCGGTTTAATTCAATTTCCAGGTTCCAATTGTGAACGAGAAACGGCACTTGCGGTCAAGCGTGCTGGCATGGAGCCCGTTGAGTTTTTGTGGAATGAACCTTTAGAGAAGCTTCGTCACTTAGATGGTTATATCCTTATTGGGGGGTTTTCTTATGAAGATCGATCCCGTGCAGGAATTATTGCCGCCCTCGATCCCGTCATTCAAGAAATCAAAGCCCAGAGTGAGCAAGGCAAACCGGTATTTGGAATCTGCAATGGCGCCCAAATACTCGTCGAATCAGGTTTAGTGCCCAGCTTTGACCAGGATGAGATCAGTATGGCTCTGACTGAAAACAAGCGTATTGCCCATGGTAAAATAGTAGGCACTGGTTTTTATAATGCCTGGGTGCACATGCGATTGGCGGCAAATCATCAACATAATGCATTTACCCGCCATCTTAAAAGCACCGATTTAATTCATCTTCCCATTGCCCATGCGCAAGGGCGTTTTTTAATGCCTGATGCGTTGTTAAAGAAAATAGAACAGCAAGGTTTAAATTTATTCCAATATTGCGATGCCGAAGGCAAGATCATTGATAATTTCCCGACTAATCCCAATGGCTCTGCTGGGAATATTGCTGCCATTACCAACCAGGCTGGAAATGTTATGGCGATGATGCCTCATCCGGAGCGCACGATTAACGGCGATCCAATTTTTGCTTCCATGCGTGATTACATCAAAGAACGTACTGGCCGCCTGGGTGTCGATGCAGTCGCTCCAGAGTCCTCGCATGAGTTGGCTCCTGCAAACAAGGCGCGGGAAGGAATGGCAGTCAACCTCAAAAATTTCAATAAAAACCCAACCTCGCATCTTTGCCTGGTCAAACTGATTATCACGGACAACCAAGCCTTGACGGTACAAAAAACCTTAAGACGCTTAGGTTTTCCCGTAACGGTGAATCGATTTGAACACTGGGAAATTGATTGTGACTCTGCAGAGGAGTTTGCACAGCTCAAAAATACCGGACTTTTATATTCGGATCGAAAGGAGCGTGAAGTTTCCGTCAACGAACTGAGCGCGAAAAATACTTTCGCGTACCTCGTTCGTGCAAAAGAAGATCTGAAAGGACAACAAACGCTTCAAACCCTGAATACCCACTATGAATTACCAAAAATAAACACAATACATCACGGTGTTTTATGGCAGTTTACTAGCGAGGAAACTGATGTTTCTAGGTTAATAGACCCTATTTTGTTAACTCACATTATTGGAAACCCCTATGCTCATGAATGCTACCGATACAACCACGCGTTATGACAACGAAATTCGGGAGGCTTTAGCTTTTTGCTTGGATCAAACGAATTTGCCCGTAGGCAAAAAATATCAAGGAAAAGTAAGAGATGCATACGATTTGGGTCATTCCATCATGCTCGTTACTACCGATAGGCTCACCGCCTTTGATCGACATCTTGCCCTCATTCCTTACAAAGGTGCAGTACTTAATTTAACCAGTGCGTGGTGGTTTGAACAAACCAAAAATCTTGTTCCTAATCACATCATTGCGGTTCCCGATCCCAATGTGGTTATTGCCAAAAAATGCTCCGTTTTTCCCATTGAGTTTGTAGTCAGGGGTTACATTAGCGGAACAACTGGCACGTCGCTTTGGACCCAATACCAAAATGGGGTGCGTGAATATTGTGGGATTACTTTTCCAGAAGGATTAAGAAAAAATCAGCCATTGGCGCAGCCGGTTTTGACGCCAACCACCAAAGAAAAAATTCATGACCGCCCTATTGCACCAGCAGAAATTATTTCTGAAGGATGGATGAGTGAAGCCGATTGGTTAGAAGCCAGTGCTTTAGCGCTGAGACTGTTTCAACGTGGTGCTGAAATCGCTAAAAATCATGGTTTGATTTTAGTGGATACCAAATATGAGTTTGGTCGTGATGCGCAGGGGAACATTATCGTAGTAGATGAAATCCATACGCCCGACTCCAGCCGTTATTGGCTTGCCGACAGTTATCATGACCGCATTGCTGCTGGATTAGAACCGGAAAATATTGATAAGGAATTCTTGCGACTGTGGTTTGTAAAAAACTCAGATCCTTATCATGATGAGCAACTTCCGCAAGCACCACAAGAATTAATTGAAGAGCTCTCGTCACGCTACATTCAATTGTATGAACGAATCACAGGCAAAAAGTTCAGCTTTGCGGAACATAAAGAACCTGCTGAGCAACGGATCATGCGTCATATTGCAAATTACTTGGGATAATATAACCGATGTGTGGGATAGTAGGTATTTACAGTCACGAACCAGTAGCCTCTGAATTATATGAGAGTCTAATCCATTTACAACACCGCGGTCAGGATGCCGCTGGCATCCTAACTTGTGATCAGCGGTTCTACACAAAACATGGATTGGGTTTGGTACGTGAAATTTTTACGCCAGACAATGTTGCCCCGCTCATGGGGAACATCGGCATTGGTCATGTTCGTTATCCTACCGCCGGCGGTTATTCGGAAAGCGATGTCCAACCCTTATGGATTGGTAGCCCCCGTGGCATAGCGCTGGCACATAATGGTAATTTGTCGAATTACCAAGAGTTGGCCGATGAAATTCGTTTAAAACAACATCGACATCTCAACACCTCACTCGATTCTGAAGCCCTATTACTGATGCTTGCGGATAATCTGGCCAGTAATGCCGCCAGTAATGAGGAAAACGATGACCGCTTTTTCGAACTACTGACCCAAGCCGTCTCACATATTTTTGAGCGCATGGAAGGAGCTTATTCGATTGTTTCTGTGATTATTGGCAAAGGACTGGTTGCCTTTCGTGACCCCCACGGGATTCGCCCTTTAGTTTGGGGAACACGTGAAAATCCTGATGGGACTGTAGATACAATTTTTGCATCAGAAACCACCCCTTTTTATGCCTTAGGCTTTGAGCCCAAAGGAGATATTTTACCTGGTGAAGTTGCCTTTATTGATTTAAAGGGGAGGATGCACCGTCGCGTATTGAAGACAGAAGAATTCAGACCTTGCGTTTTTGAATACGTTTATTTTGCCCGCCCAGATGCAACGCTCAATAACGTCAGCGTATACCGCTCGCGTTTACGCATGGGACAAAATTTGGCGATCCAATGGAAGAAAAAACATCCCGATCTTATCCCGGATATTGTTATCCCTGCCCCGTTCACGGCCAATACCGCTTCGTTGTCTTTTGCCAGCGAATTAGGGGTCCGTTACTCTGAGGGACTGTATAAAAATCCTTTTATAGGCCGTACGTTTATTATGCCCAATCAAAAGGCCAGAAGTCGGAATATTCGTTACAAACTAACCCCGCAACCAACGGAAATTAAAAATAAAATCGTCATGATTATCGATGACAGTATTGTGCGAGGCACCACCTCTCGCGAAATTGTCAAAATGGTAAGAGAGTCTGGTGCGAAACAAATTTATTTTGCCTCCACATCACCCGCACTAAAAAATCCCTGTTTTAGTGGTATTGATATTCCCTCACGCAAAGAGCTCATTGCTGCAAATCAAAGTGAGGATGAAATTGCCAACTATCTCGGTGTGGATGCCTTACTCTATCAATCCCACGAGGACTTGGTTGAAGCCGTAACGCGTCGGGGGGAACATCAAATCAAGAAACCCTGCATGGCGTGTATGGATGGTGATTACTTTTGTAAGAAGCTCACCGCAGAAAAAATGAAGCAACTTGAACTACAACGTGAAACAAGTAGAGGTATTTCCCCAAATAAAGAGGACATTGAATGAACATTCTTGTTATCGGTTCTGGTGCGCGTGAACATGCACTCATCAAAGCACTACACCGTTCACCACAACGACCTTCATTATTTTGTTATGGGACGGCAATTAACCCAGGCATCCATCATCTCACAGAACACTATGCTGCTGGGGATATTACCGATTGCGCTGCCGTTGTCTCTAGAGCAAAACTCTGGGGAATTGAATTAGCGATTATTGGTCCAGAAGCCCCCCTTGAACAAGGCATGGCTGATGCATTATGGCAGGCAGGAATTCCAACCATCGGACCGAAAAAAAAATTGGCACAAATTGAAACCTCTAAAGAGTTTGCCCGTGATTTAATGAAAAAACATCATATCGCCGGTCTACCGCGTTATCAAAAATTTACCACCCTCAATCATGTTGAAGCATTCCTCACCGAGCTTGGAGAAGGCAATTACGTCATTAAAGCGAATGGCTTAATGGGCGGCAAAGGGGTTAAAGTTGCAGGCGAACACTTGCACTCAATTGCTGAGGCCTTGCGTTTTTGTCAGGAAATTCTTGATAAAAAACAAACGATTCTCATCGAAGAAAAACTGATTGGCCAAGAATTTTCCTTCATGTGTTTTGCTGATGGCAAAAGGCTCATTCCCATGCCTTTAGTGCAAGACCATAAACGTGCTTATAACGGCGATCGAGGTCCAAATACGGGCGGTATGGGGAGTTATTCAGACACCGACCATCGCTTGCCTTTTTTAACGGCTGACGACGTACACGAAGCGCAAGCGATTAACAATGCCGTCTTTCAGGCCTTGTCTTCTGAATATGATGAACCTTATATTGGCATTTTATATGGCAGCTTTATTGCGACTAAAAACGGAATTTATGTCATTGAATTTAACGCCCGTTTTGGCGACCCTGAATCATTAAATGTATTATCGATTTTAGAGTCTGATTTTGTTGCCCTTTGCCAAGCAATGATTGATGGCGACTTAAGCGATGATAAGGTTCAATTTTCCAAACAGGCTACGGTGTGTAAATATGCAGTTCCTGAAGGCTATCCTGATACCCCAAAGAAGAATTTTGTCGTTGATTTTTCAAAAGTAGTTTGCCAGGATCATCTCTACCTTTCTTCAGTCAATCAAGTCGATCAGCACATCATCGCGGAGGGTTCGCGTACTGCCGCTTATGTAGGAATTGCCGATTCCATTGTTGCTGCAGAAATAAAAGCGGAACGTGAAATTTCATTAATTGAAGGGCCTTTATTTCATCGTGAAGACATCGGTACACAACAATTAATTCAGCAACGTATTGATCACATGCAAAGGATACGCGCCTCATGATTCGCATTGCCGTACTGGGTTCCACTCGCGGAACAAATCTAAACGCAGTTGTTGCGGCAATAAAGCAACAGCGCTTGCCTGCAACCATAGAAGTGGTTTTAAGCAATAAAGCAGATGCTCTGATTTTAGAAAAAGCCGCACATTTCGGAATCAAATCACTGTTTGTTGATCCTCAAGGATTAAGTCGCAGCGAATTCGATAATTTTTTATCGGAGACACTCAAACAGCACCACATCGATCTTATTGTTTTAATTGGCTATATGCGTATCTTATCTGCTGAATTTGTGATGAATTGGGACAATAAAATAATCAACATTCATCCTTCTTTATTACCCGCTTATGCAGGGTTGATGAATCTCGATGTTCACCAAGCCGTTTTAGATGCCGGTGAAATTGAAACCGGCTGCACCGTGCACTATGTTACTGAGCAGGTTGATGCAGGTCCGATTATTTTACAAAAGAAATGTCCTGTTTTAGCAGGTGATACCCCAGAGCGGTTAAAAACCCGAGTACAAGAATTGGAAGGAGAGGCGTTGATTGAAGCAATTCAGCTTATTGCCTCCAATGAAAGCCAAGGTTCGTTTCGCCACACCCAAGCCAACAATACCTCAATCGAACCGCAATGAACTGATTCACCGGGGAAATAGGTCTACCCTTCTGATGGGTTCAAAATCAGCCTGGGCCATTATGGAGGAAGCTGGTTTTAGGTGTGCCCATGTCCTCATCGACGTTCACTAATGGCCTTGATGCGCTTTTATCCTTGTCCAGCCGGCTGGAATCCCGGTTGGCCCTCTTGCGGTAGGGAAAGCTGGCGCAATCAATGCAGCTATTTTGGCAGTAACTATCCTGGGAAATAAATATCCTGAGCATCGCGGCGATTAAAAAATATCGTGCCAGTCAAGCAGAAAAAGTATTGGAAAATGCCACCATCAAGGGGTAACTCGAGAAATTCATCTCACCCATTGAGTGTGTAGCCTGAGGCTACACTATTTCAAACCATTGATTCAGTAAAACTATCAATTCCTCAACCCCTGCTTTTTTTAAAGAGGAAAACGATTGCACCGTAATTAAATGCTCTGCCAATTCATAATGTTTGCGCACTTTAGATACCGTATTTTTGACTTCACTGCGACTTAATTTATCGGACTTAGTCAGTAAAATATGTACTGGAAGCTCTCGCTCTAGAGCCCAATCAATCATCATCAGGTCCAAATCTTTTAAAGGATGGCGAATATCCATTAATAAGATCAACCCTTTTAAGCTTTTTCTGACTTCAAGATAATGCGCTAAATTTTTTTGCCAATCCATCTTCACTTGCAAGGCAACTTTGGCATAGCCGTAGCCGGGTAAATCGACAAGACGCCGCTCTGCATCAATCTCAAATAAATTAATCAACTGGGTGCGTCCCGGTGTTTTACTGGTTCGTGCCAAATTTTTGATGCCGGTTAAACAGTTTAAAGCACTTGACTTGCCTGCATTGGAGCGGCCGGCAAAAGCAACTTCATATCCTGAGTCCTCGGGCAAATGGGATACGCGTGCGGCACTTTTTAAGAATATTGCTTTAGAATAAGGATTTTCTGACATATGAATTATAATATTTCGGATTTCAACCAAGGCAGTGTACCATTACTTCAAGAATTTATTATGAGAAATCGATGAAAAAATTTGTACTCACTTTTCTTCTCGGTGTACCACTCACCCTCTTTGCCCAAGAAAATGCTGACTCCGTAGCAACTAAAGCGGTTGTTTGTACTGCATGTCATGGTCAACAAGGCAATAGTCCCAATCCCGATTGGCCCAATATCGCAGGACAACATCCCAAATACTTTATAAAACAGCTTAAAGACATCAAAGAGGGTTCCCTTCGCAATGTACCTACCATGCAGGCTATTGTTGCGATGCTGAACGAGCAGGACATGGATGACTTGGCAGCATATTATGCTAAAATGCCTCTTGCCCAAGGCAGCACCCCTGAACAATTTGTTACCCGTGGTCAACAAATTTACCGTGGCGGAGATTTTACAAAAGGGATTACGGCATGTATTGCCTGTCATGGTCCTAAAGGGACAGGTAATTCCCAAGCGGGCTTTCCGGTGCTTTCGGGTCAGCATGCTGCTTATACCGTGTTGCAATTAAATGCGTTTAAAGACGGTAAAAGAAAAAATGATTTAAACCATATCATGCAAGATATTAGTAGTAGAATGAGCCAAGATGATATGGAAGCAGTTGCACATTATATTGAAGGGTTACATTAGGAAATTAAATTATGTTAAAAAAATTAATCGCTGTATTCTTGCTCTTGCCCGCAATGGCTCTAGCCGCCTCATTTGTTGAAGGTAAGGATTATCAAGTTGTGAGTAATCCCCAAGCAACAAACAATAAAAATAAAACCCCCATCATTGAAGAGTTTTTTAGTTATGGCTGTCCTTGGTGTTATAAAATAGAAGCACCCTTAGATGAATGGGTGAGTAAAATGGGTAATAACATCCAATTCGAACGCGTCCCTGTCGTCTTCAAGCCTACTTGGGAGCTTTATGCTAAGGCCTACTACACTGCAAAAACACTCGCTCTTTCTGATAAAATGGATCCGTTACTCTTTAAAGCCATCCAAGTAGAGAAAAAACCGTTAGAGTCAAAACAAGCGATGATCAATTTCTTTATTACTCAGGGTGTCGATAAGGAAATTGCGAAAAGCGCTTTTGAAAATTCACCAACAATCGATATGCGCGTACAAAATGGCATGAGCCTCATGGGCACATACCAAATTAATGCGGTACCCGCTTTTGTGGTGAATAACAAATACAAAACTGATTTACAGATGGCCGGAAGCCCAGAGCGTTTATTAGAAATATTAAATTACCTTGCTCGCAAAGGGTAATCTGCTATAGGTGAACGATGCGACCCGTGAGTGGGACGACGTGGTAAATACCCCCTCACCCTAACCCTCTCCCCCAAGGTGGAGAGGCGATGTCCGTGAATTAGTATTCAGATAGCACTATAAACTTCTTTGACGGCGCAATAAATTTGATTCGAGCTCGGCTAGAATCACTGGTCATCAAATAAATAATCGCCTCACCACCAGTCGTGAAATCATATTCAGATAACCTGAAAAACCCTCACCCGCGCAATAATATTTGGTTCGATGTCAAGCTAGAGCAACTGCCATACCGTTCAGTATCCCCTCTCCTTAGGGGAGAGGGGCTGGGGAGAGGGAATATTTTGAGCTTTTCTCTTAACCTGGTGGGGCTAAACCAACTAAAGCCATGCTTTTCGTTGATGCATACGCTCACGCGAATCAATGCCCCGAGGTGCATTGTCTTTAAAGTACATTGGTCATGGTGCTTTTCTGAGCAATCAGTTCTCTTGCGGCAGCGAAACCCAACGCCTCCCCTAACACATAAGTGAGCACATTCACTGTTTGTTTTACTATTTTTGTCAGCGGACTGGCAACAAAGCCGCTCAAAACAGGGTTTTCACGTTTATAAAACTCACTGCCTCTTTCCATGAGCTCTGATGCTTTTCTACAAAACGCAACTAACTCTTCCACATTTTTGTAATCAAATAATTGTTTGAAATGAGTTTTGAATTCTTCTTGCAGTTTGTCATCAGCTTTATCTAACAACATACCTTGTTCTATAAAAAAACCGGCACGGTTCTTAGGGTTAGTTAATTTTAAATATTCATGGAAATACGCTTCTAAGGTAGGCTTTACCTTATTCAGTTGCCTAGAAATATAGATTTGTTCAAGGATATGGATAAACGGCTGCTCAATATTTGCTTTTTTGAGGGCCGAAACTTCGAAATAATCAATGTGCAATTCATCAGCCAATTGCTGTGCCTGTTCGGTGGCTATTTCTCGGCGATGGGAAATGTCTGCTTTACAACCCACGAGTAGTATAGGCACATTTTGTTTCGTTGCGCGTAAACGCTCAATGTATCCCTTGGTATTCTGTAACGATCCCTTTTGCGAGAGATCAAAGCAAACCAAGGCGCCATCGACCGTACGAAAATAGGAATCTACCACTTTTTGCAGTCTCGAAGCTCCCGATGCGTCCCAGATCCGTAATTGTATTTTCTTGTTAAAGGCATTGACCCATTGTATTTTTTGATCAACACCAATAGTGCTCATATACTCATCAAAAGGATGAAGGGTACCCCCACAATAGGTATGCATTAAACTGGACTTCCCTACCGCATTATCTCCAAGAAGAATTACTTTGAAGTGCTCATCATATTCCCTTTTGTGCTCCATGCTAAATAACCTTAGATCAGCTTCAACAAAAATAATAACGAATTATTGGTGTTAATTTAAGTGTTCTTTGAACTTATAGTGATTCATTGGCGGACAGTGAAATCCGCTTTGAAGCGACGGAAATTTTTATTAGGCACCTTTACCAGGGTTTTCCAAACTTAAGATCCCCGTATTAAAATCATAGGCAAAAATCTCGGCATAACGCCCCCAATCAATCATAGTGCGTAATACCCGATCTGCTTCTTTTTCACTTAAATAATCCTCAAGCTTACTCAAAAACCGTTCTTCAGAAACTCGATGACCAACCTTTTCATCCAAAATCCGTCGTATGTAACGCGCCAGGGGCACTTTTTCCAATAATCTTTGTGCAAATAGTTGTTTACGTTCTTGCAGATCCGCTTCCGCAAATTGCTTTCCTAAGTCGCTTAATTGGATATCCCCTGCAGAAACTTTAGCAAAACCTAATATCTCCAGAGTTTCGAGTATGGGGAACAGATCATCAATATTCATCATTAATTCATCAGCGAGTTCTGGCAAATCAATCCGCTCTTCAAAAGAAGTCATTGTCTCAATCAAACCCGTTAATTCTGAGGGTTCTACGTCAGGCAAGCGATATCCCAAACCGATTTGTCGTTCTCTTTGCGCCCGTTTTGCCTTTTCTTTGGGGCCAGTTGTCATTAACGTATAAATTTTATCAACCAAAGCCCGAAACTCAGGAGACTCCGGCTCACGCGGCTGCGGTAAAGTCACCGGGAGTTCTGCGCGAATGTAACCGGGATCATTACCGAAAATTACAATTCTATCGGCTAATGTAGCGGCTTCTTCAATATTATGGGTTACTAATAAAATGCCATTAGTATTGGTTTTCTTTTCTTTCCATAATTCCAATAAGTCCGATTTTAGGTTTTCTGCGGTGAGTACATCAAGGGCTGAGAAAGGTTCATCCATGAGTAAGACATCCGGATTAATGACGAGAGCTCGCGCAAAACCGACCCGTTGGCGCATCCCGCCAGAAAGCTCTTTGGGGAAAGCGGACTCAAAACCGTCAAGGCCAATAATATCAATTGCTTCAATCGCGCGATGTCTACGCTCTTCACGGTTTACTCCTTGTGCCTCAAGCCCCAGTTCCACATTTTCTAATACAGTAAGCCATGGCATTAAGGCAAAAGACTGGAAAACCATCGCAATACCATCAACTGGGCGGGTAACCGGTTTGCCTCGATAAGTGACCGTTCCACTGGTAGGCGCGATAAGCCCGGCAATAATACGCAACAAAGTAGATTTTCCTGAACCGGATTTACCTAATAATGCAACGATTTCACCTTCTTGCAGTTTAAAGTTGACATCCTCAAGCACCAGCAAATCTTGTTCTGCGGCTTTTTTAAATGACTTGCGCAAGCTTTCTATAGCAATAATGGTTTGAGACATAGGTATCTTTTTAATTAAAGTTAAAACGTTCTTCCGCCAACCGATAGAGCGGACGCCAAATCAAATGGTTAAAAGTAAGCACATACAGGCACATCATCGCGGTACCTAAAGCAATCTTTGGGAAATCACCCGTTGCCGTACTGGCTTGAATGTATTCGCCAAGGCCGGTGGCTCTAAGGGTAGTATTCCCCCAACTCACAAATTCCGCGACGATACTCGCATTCCATGCACCACCGGCTGCCGTTATGGCACCAGTAATATAAAAAGGAAATATTCCTGGCAACGCCAATCGTTTCCACCAAATCCATCCTTTCAAACCAAAATTATCTGCAGCAAGATAAAGCTCACGCGGAATAGTAGATGCTCCTGCAATCACATTGAATAAAATATACCATTGTGTTCCAAGAATCATGAGTGGCGTCACCCATATTTCGACATTTAAATGAAACGCAACAATAGCAATCACAAATAAAGGATAGAATAAATTCGCTGGAAACGCCGCGACAAATTGAATGACCGGTTGTATTTTTTGTGCAATTCTTGGTCTCAAGCCAATCCATACCCCAATTGGGATCCAAACGAGGGAGCTCAAGAAAATCAAACACAGAACGCGAGTGCCTGTAGCAGCCCCCAGTAGAAAGACATGTAAAATATCACTGACTTTCAATTCTGCAAGGATAAAACGTAAGAGGAACCATGCTCCTGAGCAAACACTGATGAAGACTAAAATACTCCAAACCCGATCGAGACGCTTCTGTCTTTTGAAATCAACTTCTTTAATGGCCTTAGCCTCATTGATCCTAAGCCAGCGCGCATTGACAAAATAATCAGTAAAAATACTGATGACTTCAGCAAATTGTTTCATTAACCGACTACCGCGTATCCAGTCTATCAACCAAGATTGATATTCCACTTCATCATGCGACTGTTCGGTTTTAAATTTTTCAGACCATGCAATTAAGGGTCGGAAGAATATTTGGTCATATAAAAAAATAACAATCACCATTGCCAAAATGGCATAGCCCACTGCATGGATATCCCGTTGCTGGATTGCTAAAGCAATGTACGAACCGACCCCAGGTAATCTGATGTCTTGATGGGCTACAGAAATTGCTTCCGATAAAACCACAAAGAACCAACTTGCAGACATGGAAACCATCATATTCCACAATAAGCTCGACATCGAAAAAGGAACCTCCAGCTTCCAAAAACGCTGCCATGCTGAAAGTCGGAACATAGAAGACACTTCTTGTAAATCATGAGGCAATGTTTTTAATGACTGATAAAAACCAAAAGTCATATTCCATACTTGGGCACAAAAAATGGCGAAAATGGAGGCGCATTCTGGGCCCAACAAACTGTTTGGAAACAGGCGGATAAATCCAGTCACGGTAATGGATAAGAAACTAAGAACCGGTATGGATTGCAAAATATCAATCGCAGGGATAATGATTTGTTCCGCACGTCGATTTTTGGCCGCCCAAAGTCCTACAGTAAAGGTAAAAATGATTGAAAAAAACAATGCAATAAACATACGCAGTACGGTACGTAATGCATAAAAAGGCAGATTGGCAGGATCTAAAGAAATAGGGATCTGCTGTCCCAACTGATAGGGAGTAGCCATTTGTGAACCGGCCCACCCCAAAAAAAACAAGATCGAAAAAATAAGAATAAGGAGCAACAAATCCCAACGATTGATGTATCGGCCAAATCTATCAGGATTAGCAAAGTAGAATCGACTTTCTCGCACCATGCCCCCCTTAATCAGCTTGTCGACACCCAAAACACACTCTGCAACGCATGAATCACGCAGTAAAGGGTCTGTTTACAATGCGCTAGATTTTGAGCGCAAATGGCGTGATCTGTGCGTGCCTACTATCTGTTGTCATCCCTCGCTGTGCTCCGGATGACGCAGATTGGCAGGGCGTTTTAATATTTTAAATCACGTCATTTGGGCTCAATCTAGCGAATTTGAAACAAGCCCTATTTATATAGAAAAAGTAGTGAAGCTCAAAAATAACATCAAGATAAGCTTGTATCTCAAATTGTGATACAGGTTTAATTGTATTGATGCGAGTTCAGCTGCTTGTTTAAGGGGAATAAAATACCATAAAGACAACATAATCGATAGATTTACGCCGCTGAATATGTATTTTTCTGCTCAATTAAGTTGTTCTAATGCGGGTAAAGTTCAAAAAATGCTACTTTTCTAGATGGAAATTTGAGCATAAAATAACTGCTTTAATGATTAAAATGCATTAATATTCAATAACCTATTTATTGCATTAAATTCTTTATTGATTTAAATGATAAATATTTGAACATTTATTGAACTTTTTGCTGTTTTTTGTGTCTAACATAGTGAGCATTTCCCCCGAATGCTTAGCTCCGCTTTACCCCCTCTTAAGCGGGGCAATGTTTGGATCAATTATCCAAACATCCAATTTGCCCCGGCAGCAGCCGGGGATTTTTTTATGTGCATTGAATAATGCTACACTATGATGTAAAAAACGAAGTCTAGCCCTCCTTATTGTAAAAGGACCATACATATGAATAAAAAATTTGCCTTTATTTTATTATCCATTTTTTTCCAATTAAGTTATGCACAATCAGAACAGGCTGAATTATCGGTTTGGGTCAATGAAGCAATTGTGGCTACATATACCTACAGCTATCAAAATTACCTCCAAGATCAAAAGAAAATAGCCAAATATTTTACTGCTGATGGCTGGATTGCCTTCAGTAATGCTTTAAATGCTTCCAAATTGCCAGAGGCAGTGCAAAAAAATCAATATCGAGTAAGCTCCGTAGCAACGGAACCCCCAGTAATCACTCAAATTGATCCCACACATTGGAAAGCAAACATGAGGCTGTTGGTGGTCTATCAAAATCCTCAGTATCAACAACGGCAACATTTGAGAGTAGCCATTAATTTTATGGTCGCCCCTTCAGGCCAAGGTGTTCGCGGATACAGCATGACCAACCTACAGTCGGTTGAAACGAAACCCGCTTGTAAATGCATCCTCGAAGAAGACAGTGACACACCGACGAGCACACCAACTCCGAGTACGACGAATACACCATCAACGGGTACCGCACCTGCCAGCGCACCTACCCCCAATAACGCCAAGCCATAAGACCCAGGTGCACCCCAATTAGTATGCCAATCAAAATCAATATAATATTCAATTTGGTTGGCATGGATACGTCTAAAGCAGATTGCTCAGGACGATTAGGATTATAATAGATATCAATTGCCTCATTTTCTTGAAAGGCTACGGCTGCTTTATATGCCACTCCGCGCGAATATTTACTGTTCGGATTATTATGAGCTGTATCCAAAAACAAATATTCCCCGGTGAAATTGTGATCGTTAATTTGATAAGTGTATTCAATTTTAGGCCAAACGCTATGGCCGACTGTAGTCCATTCACATGCACTGATATATCCCTTAACTTTTAGCCATGATTGAGCCTGTACCAAAATTTGTCTATCACGCCAAAAATGCCTGAAGAGTATTAAAAGAAAGAGCAACCAACCTAAATCCAGCATCCAACGCCAAACATTTAGCCCGATCATTAAAGTAGTCCTAATAAATATGCAGTATGCAATATACAGTATATATCGCAATAGGTATAATCACCCACATCAAGGTGATTGAAAAAGGACGTACAATGATTGCTAAAACTCCCCTTCATGCCACTCATCAAGCATGTGGCGCAAAAATGGTTGATTTTCATGGCTGGGAAATGCCATTGCATTATGGATCGCAAATCAATGAACATCACTATGTTCGAAAAGATGCCGGCATGTTTGATGTCTCGCATATGACCATTGTTGACATACTTGGCGCCGGTGGCCGCCAATTTTTACGTAAGCTGTTAACGAATGATGTGGATCAACTCGAGCACCATGGGAAAGCGCTTTACAGCTGCATGTGCAACGAACATGGTGGTGTTATTGACGATCTCATCGTTTATCAACGCGCTTCCGATAATTACCGAGTAGTTCTAAATTCGGCAACACGACAAAATGATTTAGCCTGGATTCGCAAAAAAAGCGAAGGGTTTGCGGTGGGTCTGCAAGAACGCAGAGAATTGGCGATGATTGCCATCCAAGGACCTCAGGCAATAGAAAAAACCTTGAAAACGCTTAATCCTGCGCAAATTGATGCAGTCTCCACACTGACACATTTTGAATGTGTGGATGTGGAACAATGGTTTTTTGCGCGCACCGGATATACTGGCGAAGATGGATTTGAAATCATCGTTCCTCAAGAGAGCGTCGTCCAATTATGGAATAACTTAATGCAGGTAGGCGTACATCCCTGTGGCTTAGGCGCTCGAGATACGCTGCGGCTGGAGGCGGGCATGCTTCTTTACGGCCAGGATATGGACACTACCACTAGCCCCTTAGAGTCCGGGCTTGCTTGGACTATTAAATGGGAGCCTGCAGATCGTGATTTTATCGGAATGGGTGCCTTATTTTCGCAAAAACAAATAGGAATCAAGCGTAAAATGGTTGGACTTACCCTGTTAGATAAAGGGATTATGCGTCATGGACAAAAGGTAATAATTCCAGGCTGCGCCGATGGGATTATCACCAGTGGCAGCTACTCGCCCACTCTGGAACAATCCATAGCTTTAGCAAGAGTCCCCGTTGAAACAGGTGATGAAGTCATGGTTGATATTCGTGGCAAATTAGTTCCAGCAAAAGTAGGTAAACCCCGTTTTGTTAAATCAGGAAAGGGGCTTTAAGATAGGGTATCGATTCATTATGATTTAAGAATCTTAGTGAACAGACCGATTTGAGCGCAGGCAGGACGAAAAGCGCGTTGAAAAAACGCAGCATAGATGGCTATATGAGCATTTTTTAAAGTGCTCTTGACGTCCAAGGTGGGTCCAATCTGGCTTTTCCTCTGAAAAGACAGATTTGAGCGCAGGTTGAGTGAAAAGCGCGTTGAAAAAGCGCAGCATAGATGGCTATGTGAGCATTTTTCAAAGTGCTTTTCGCTCAAGATGGGCCAAATATGGCTTTTCAGCTGAATCGTTACAAAACATTTTGAATTAAGTGGTTATATAATTAAATAAGGATAATACGAATGAATGAATTGAAATTCACAAATACCCATGAATGGCTCAAAGAAGAGCAAAATGAAGTAACCATAGGCATCACGGATCATGCACAACAATTATTAGGTGACATGGTTTTTGTAGAATTGCCGGAAGTAGGTGATGAAGTGAGCGCAGGTGAAGAGCTAGGTGTTGTCGAGTCAGTAAAAGCTGCCTCCGACTTCTATGCCCCCGTAAGTGGTGTCGTTACCGCGGTCAATGAAGTAGTCGTCGAAAATCCAGCGCTTGTTAATTCCGACCCTTATACTGCTGGCTGGCTGGTCAAGCTGAAACCGAGTCATCCTGGTGAAATTGACAGTTTATTAACTGCTGAACAATATCAAAATGAGATTGCTGAGGAACACTAATCATGCCTTATATCCCACACACGTCCGAAGACAGCAAAGCGATGCTTGACGCCATTGGCGTGCAAGATACCCAAACTTTGTTTGATGAAATTCCATTGTCTTTGCAATATGCAGGATTTCAAAATATACCTGCCGGCATCAATGAAATGGATATGTTAAAAGAAGCTCAAGAACTGGCGAATAAAAACCGAAACGGAATCTGCTTCCTAGGTGCTGGATGCTACGAGCATCACATACCTGCAGCAGTGTGGGATATTGCTTCGCGTGGTGAATTCTTAACAGCATACACGCCTTACCAAGCTGAAGCCAGTCAAGGCACGTTGCAATTGTTATACGAATACCAAACCATGATCTGTGAGCTCACCGGCATGGAGGTATCCAATGCATCAATGTATGATGGCGCTACCGCGCTTGCTGAGGCCATTTTAATGGCAGTACGTGTCAATAAACACAGTAAAACAAACCGCGTATTAATCACCGGCACCACTCATCCGCTCTATCGTGAAACCATTGAAACCATTCTGCGCAATCAGCACATTGAGGTAATTACTTTGCCTTTTGATGAACAACAGGGCATTACCTCTCTTGCGGCTTTGGAACAATATGCAGGAGAAGATATTACGGCATTGGTTATTGCTCAACCTAATTTTTTTGGTTGCCTGGAGAAAGTAGATGAGCTGAGTGATTGGGCACATCAAAACAAAACAATCAGTGTGGCCTGCGTCAATCCGGTATCACTTGCCTTATTAAAACCACCAGGAGCCTGGGGCCAACATGGCGTAGACATTGCCTGTGGCGAGGGTCAACCTTTAGGGGCACCTATGGCATCAGGGGGGCCTTATTTTGGATTTTTAAGCACACGTATGGCTCATGTACGCCAAATGCCTGGGCGCATTATCGGATGTACTTTGGATAAAGATGGAAAAAGAGGGTTTACCCTAACCTTACAAGCACGGGAGCAACATATACGCCGAGCCAAAGCAACCTCCAATATTTGTACCAATCAGGGCTTATTGGTTACGGCAGCCACCATTCATATGAGTCTTTTGGGCGCCGAAGGATTACGTCAAGTTGCAAGCCAATGCCACCATAATACGCATCAATTAGTCGAAGCCTTAACTGAAATTGATGGGGTAGAACAAGTATTTACTGCACCTTATTTCCATGAAGCCTTGCTTAAACTCAATCAACCTGTAGAACAGGTATTAAAAAAATTAGCGAATGCGGGTATCACTGGAGGTTATAACCCAGGAGTTCATTACCCTCAATTAGCGAATACCCTTTTAATTTGTGCTACGGAAATGCGAACCCAAGAGGACATCGCGTTTTATGCAAAAACGTTGAAATCCATCATGTCTGAGCGAGGTGACTCATGTTTGTAATTCAGTTGACCTATTTAGTTCCTCTTAGTGAAGTAGATAAATACCTGCAAGCACATCGAGAATTCCTTGATTACTATTATAAACAAGGTTTATTGCTGGTCTCAGGTCCTATGAAGCCGCGCACTGGTGGAATTATCATCGCCGCTTCAAATGATCGCGCTTATCTCGAATCCATATTCCAAAAGGATCCCTACTATTTGGCGGAGATCGCCGAGTATCAATTTATTGAATTTACTCCGGTCAACCATCGCGCTGAACTTAAAGAATTTATTCAAAAAATGGAAGGCAAATTATGTTGATTTTTGAATTATCTAAAAAAGACCGTCAGGCAGCTGCCCAAGCGCCCAAAATTTCAACCAGCAAATACGCCATTCCCGCTGAATTGGAGCGGAAAACGCCTCCCAAAATGCCCGCGTGCTCCGAATTACAAGTGGTAAGGCATTTTACCCGTTTATCCCATAAAAATTTCTCAATCGATAGCAATTTTTATCCTCTGGGTTCATGTACCATGAAGTACAATCCGCGAGGAGTCCACAAAGCGGCATCCATGGCAAATTTTCTTAATCGTCATCCTCTAGCAACTGAGGAAAACAGCCAGGGTTTCTTGGAAGCATTGTATCGATTGCAAGAACATATTGCTGAAATTACAGGCATGGCAGGTGTTTCTTTGACTCCTATGGCAGGATCCCAAGGTGAATTTGCTGGGGTTGCAATGATTAAAGCCTATCACCAATCTCGAGGCGATACCGCACGTGATGAAATGCTAATTCCTGATGCAGCTCATGGTACAAACCCCGCTTCTGCAGTGATGTGTGGCTTTAAAATTGTTGAAATTTCGACTGCGGCAGATGGCGATATCGATCTGGAAGAGTTAAAAAGCAAACTCGGGCCAAGAACAGCAGGGATCATGCTAACCAATCCCTCTACTTTGGGCTTGTTTATGCGTCAAATTAAAGAAATAGCAGCGCTTGTTCACCAGGCAGGGGGGTTATTGTATTACGATGGAGCCAATCTCAATGCTATTTTAGGAAAAGTTAGACCCGGAGATATGGGTTTTGATGTCATGCACTTAAACTTACATAAAACATTTGCGACGCCTCACGGTGGGGGTGGCCCTGGTGCTGGTCCTGTGGCTGTAGGCAAACGCTTACTCCCTTTCATGCCATTACCGGTGGTGAAAAAAACGAATTCCGAATATCAATGGGCAACCCATCAAGATTTTCCACAAAGTATTGGTCGCTTATCCTGTTTTATGGGAAATGCAGGTATTTTGCTGCGCGCTTATTTTTATATGCGGGTTCTTGGCAAAGAAGGGTTACTCCGTGTTTCAGAATATGCAACATTGAACGCAAATTATCTGCTTAAAGAACTCACTAAAGCAGGTTTTACTGCAGCCTATCCCAACCGACGAGCGTCTCATGAATTTATTCTTACTTTAAGTCCAGAAAAGAAAATGTATGGTGTTACTGCAATGGATTTTGCCAAACGATTATTGGATTATGGGGTCCATGCACCAACCACCTATTTTCCACTGCTGATCCCAGAATGTCTGCTGATTGAGCCTACCGAAACTGAAAGTAAAGAGGAATTGGATCGCTTTGTGCAGATTCTAAAAACCATTAGAGAAGAAGCGGCCACAAATCCTGATTTGGTCAAAGAGGCACCTCATACGCTGCCTGTCAAACGGCTGGATGATGTAAAAGCAGCCCGAGAGTTGGATTTAAATTATTTTGCACGTGAGGAATCCAAAGAGAAGTAGCACGATTGCTCTCCCAGACTCCCTTCTCCCCATGGGAGATGGGATCTCTTTTCACTATTGAGCTAGAGCATAAAAAGCTTGGGAAAATTCCCTTCTCCCCATGGGGAGAAGGTGCCCGTCAGGGCGGATGAGGGAATTTAGTCTTAACTAATGAACCGCCTACACCACTTTGAGAAGGTTTTCACTCCAGAAATTTGGGTCACACTCCCCGCACACACAGTTCAGAAAGCCAATACCCATTTATAAAGCACCTAGAATGGCTCTTGTACATCAATCTTCTAAGGTCTATAACTATAAGATAGAATGAATGATTTCGGCTCCATCTGCGACCCCGGATTTGTGTGCTCAATGATGGTTTTAAATTACAGAAATTAGGACTCTTTGGAAACTCGCTGCGGGGGATAAAGTGCAAGCAGAGGCATTGCATCGACGAAACCATTAGCCCCTCTCAGTAAAATTTCCGAAAAGATCTTTTTAAGGAACCATATAAAGTGCCCCAGCAGAACCTTACAGTTCTCCACTTTCTTTTACAGGACATAAAAGTCTGTATGGATTTACACTATATAGAACAAGTCCTGCCCTTGCCTATGCTTGAAATTGTACCGTCTAGCCCTATCTATTTTGTAGGGCTGATGAATTTAAAAAATAAATGCATTCCTGTGATTGACCTGGCAATTTGTACTGGCTTGATACGAAATGAAATATATCCTTTAAATATACCCATCCTACTTTGCTCCGATGGAGTGCATCAAGTTGGTCTGATTGTTGATAAAGTGCTGGGATTGAGTGATATCGACAAACAGCAAATCGAAGTACATGAAGAATTGACAACCAATAACTCACCATTCTTGGGCGCTGTCACTTTAGAAACCGGGGTTTCTCTATTGCTCGACTTCAATTGGGTTTTCGCTTTAAAGTTAACGCAAGAAATCAACCTGGCAGATACTAATCATGAGTAATGGAACATGGGTAATAATACTGTAAATGACATCAAAAAACTTGAATCTGCATTTATCGAGTTAATCCATAAGCGCTATGGATTGGTCATCCATGTGAACCAAGCACGAGAGTTAACAAAAACCATTGCTGTGGCATGCAATAAATTCAATTATCAACCTCAAGAATACTTGGAACAATTAAATAACTGTGCCAGCAATTCCTCTTTATTAGCTGATTTGGTTTCAGCAATTACCGTAGGAGAAAGTTATTTTTTTCGTGATAAAAATCAAATGCAGTTACTTGAGAATAAACTGTTACCTGATTTAATTAATCAGAAATCACAAGACTTCTCTTTAAAAATTTGGAGTGCTGGTTGTTCTTCGGGTGAAGAAATCTATACCCTAGCCATCTTGTTGGCAGAGCTCATACCCAATATTGACCTATGGGACCTCTATTTATTAGGTACCGATATCAATACCACCTCTCTTCAAAAAGCATCTGCAGCTGTTTTCGGCCAATGGTCCATGCGTTCTATTCCGGAAAAATACCTACAACGCTATTTCGAAAAAAATGACCGGACTTACGTTCTTTCACCACAGATTCGCGATTTAGTACAATTTAAATACCTTAACTTATGCGATAACAGCTACCCCTCCATAATCAATGGAATATTTGAGGTGGATTTGATCTTATGCCGCAATGTGCTTATTTATTTTGATAATGAACTTGCTGCTAAAATTATGAAAAAGCTGAGTGCATGTATGCATAAAAACGCTTATCTTATATTAGGTGCATCAGATCCTATTGTCACCAATGGGACAAATCTTGTTTTTCATCATGATGGTGCAATCTATTTCTCGCTCGATAGCGGCAGTGAATCAAGGAAGGATATTGAATGATGAATAAAGAACAACAGCACGCTTCCGCTTTGATGCCCAAAACTGAATTAGCAATAAAAATCCTAAAATCCAGGGCCTTGCAACTTGCAAAACAGGAAATTGATACCAGCAAAAATCAAGGTATTTCTTTTGTTCATTTCAAGCTTGGCCAAAATGAAAGTTATGGCGTTTCATATCAATACGTTCAAGAAATTGTCCATAATGCCCCTATAGAGCAACCTCCTTTTGTACCTCATTTTATCTCTGGGGTGATCAATTGGCGTGGTACGCTGATTACAGTGGTTGATCTCAGTAAATTTTTCCATCCTCACCATTCGGAACACAATCCGAAACAGGACAATAAATTTATTATCATTATCCGGGCAAACAATATTACTCTTGGCTTGCTGACTTATCGTATTGAAGGCAGTGAGACTTATCATCCCGACCAATTGGCGGCCCCATTATCCGCAGTCAACATTGCTAATCCAGAATATATCCTGGGATTACATCATGCGGCTACTGCGATCCTTAATGTGGAAACAATGATAGCCAGCTTAAGCCAAGAAATTAAAATGCGTCTATACAAGACAGGAGAGTCTCATGGAAACTAATAGTAATAAACGACGTTTTATTATTACTGTACGGGCTCGATTACTTATTGGTTTTATGACCCTGAGCTTGCCCTTATTGATACTCATGATGTTTTTGATACCCAAAGTAGATATGGTGGTCTATCTAAGTCAAAAAATTCGCAGTGAAAACTTACCCCAAATTCTTGATAGTCAAATCTTTCAGGCTCAAGATCTTGTTGAACAATGGGCAATGAACGGCAACCAAGAGTCCAGGGAACATTTTGCACTGCTGTGGAATGAAATCAATAAGATTCGCAGTCAATGGGATCAAGCCATGCACTCCCTGGGTAACAAAAACTTACAGGACGCATGGGATAAATTACAAGAGTTATATATCCCTCTTTATGATATTCAAGCATCCATAATAAATGCCCCCAGAGATCCCAATAATCAAAATAATGTAGAAAATAGCAGGCATATGACCAGAACTGTTGAAAATGCAATGATTGACATTATATTGGGTTCCTATTCCCCAGAATCAGGTAAACGAAATGGTGGGTTATATGTGCTTTTAGGGCAGGAAATAGAAAAAAATACCCATAAAATCAATGACAGCCTAAGCTCTTTGAAGATGATCGCTTATTTGCTATTTGGCCTTACTATTATCCTCACGATTTTAGTTCCTTATATAACACAGCGAGCCATTGCTAATCCTGTCGACAAAGCAATTAATATAGCCGAACGAATTGCTGCGGGTGAACGTGATGTAGTTATCCAAATTCATTCCTCAGATAAATTAGGAAAATTGCTTTTATCCCTCAAAACCATGCAAGAAGCAATTAGAAAAAATGAGGAAATCCTCCGCACCAAAGAAGAGGAATCACGGGAATTATTTGATAAGCTTGTTAGTTCATCGAAAAAATTTAGGCTACATAGCAGTAAAGTTGCAGCGGGAGATCTCAGAGAACGTCTTGAAATCGATAAAGAAGATATACTGCAGGATCTCGGTAAAGATTTAAATTTGATGACCGATGGTTTGGCATCAATTACCGCCAAAATTACCAAAGTCAGTAATGACATTGTCACTATGGTGGGAACCGTTCTCACTTCTGCAAATGAACAAGCAGAAGGGATTACGTCTCAAGCGTCAGCGATCAATGAAATCAGTGCGTCATTAGAAGAAATTGATAAGAGCTCCAAACAAACCATGTTGAAAGCACAAACCCTGCGGGAAGTGGCGAAGAACACCTATGAACAAGGGAAACTCGGTACTGAATCGGTCGAGCAAAGCATTCATGGCATTAAAGCCTCAGAAGAAAAAATGAAGCTTATAGCACAAACCATTCTTGATTTGAGTAACCACACCCAACAAATTGGCGATATTACCTCGGTCGTCAACACCCTAGCACAACAATCAAAAATGCTGGCATTAAATGCATCGATTGAGGCATCAAAAGCCGGTGAAGCTGGAAAAGGTTTTGCAGCGGTAGCCACAGAAGTGAGAAATCTTGCAGAACAGTCAGAACAGTCAACCGTACAAGTCCAAAAAATTCTTGAGGATATCCGACGGACTACTGAAAAAGCAGTCACCGTGACCGAGGAAGGAACAAAGTCACTTGATTCAGGAACAAAACTGATTGAGAAAGCAGGCCAAGTCATTAAAACGCTAAGTAAAATGCTCAATGAAGCGTCGATTTCTAGCCAACACATTGAGGTGGCAATCCGTCAAGAAGCAGTTGGGATTGAGCAAATAGTTGAGAGTATGAATGAAATAAATCGCACTACTTCAACTTTTTCAAGCGGCATAAAAGAGATGATGGCGTTTATTCATAATTTAGATAACATTGCCAAACATCTCAAAGACGATGTAAATATTTATAAAGTTTAGGAGGCACCAATGACTCCAGACGATCACCTATTAAAAGAGTTGCTTGAAACGTTCGGCACAGAGCTTGAATCATTACTGACCGTCATCACGGATAATTTAGAAAAAATGGAACGTGGTGGATCAATGGATGAGGTCAGTCATCTGATGGAAGAGGTTTCGCGAGCAGGGCGTAATATCAAGGTTTCCGCACTTTCCCTAGGGATTAATGACTTGGGGACCATGGCGGAATATGTTGAAAGGCTGTTTGCACCGCCGCAAAAAGTATCGTCAGAAGTCATTAATTTAACGTATCGCACCATAAATGGGATGCGTGAACTCCTTCATCATTTTATAGAAAAGAAACCGCTTTCAACTGCGCTTGACGAATTGTTACATCAATTACAATACGCTCTGATTTATGAAAAAAAAGAAGAATTGCCAATCACAGAGGAACAACCTCCATTCTCTGAAGAGAACCTGGTCACCGAAGCCATACCCCTCTCGAAACCATTGGATAATGAATTCATCAAAAAAATTGTCGAAACATTTAAAACAGAACTTCAGGAAAATTTAATCACGATTACTGATGGTTTGCTGCAGCTTGAGAAGGGAACAAAATCAGAACAAGAATTCCAGGGCGTACTAAATGAAATGTTTCGAGTTGCCCATAACATTAAGGGTTCTGCACGTGGCATAGGAGCTCAAGATGTCGGTGAGATTGCGCATCATCTAGAAACATTGTTTACAGCAATTCAGAAAAGAAGTACTAAAGTTTCCCCTGAACTCATTAATCTTTGCCTGCAATCGATCGATTACATGAATGAAGCAATGCAATGCTACAGCGAGCAAAGACCGCTTTCCTTCGATTTAAAAAAACACTTGCGGCAACTGCAACAGTCCATGGAATTACCTACTCAAGAAATATCATCTACCCGAGAGTTGTATGCAAAAGATAGAGAAGAACCTGAAAAAAGCCCACAGACTCCAACGATACAGGCTAAAACAAGTGAATTTGAATCAATACGCGTCTCTTTGCAAAATTTAGATAGTGTTTCAGTTTATACCGAAGAAATTCAAACCATAAAAATCGCTATTGAAGAGTATTATTCCAAATTAAGTAAAATGAATTTCAAAATCGATGATCTACTCCTTTCATGGAAAAAAAATAGGGCTTATTTCAAAACAAACACTGATGCTATAAGTGGACCAATAGATTACCTATTTGCGACCAATTTCGTTGAATTATCCGACATCAATAATTCGATGCACTTAATGCAAAGAGAGTTGTCACTATCGATTAATGAACTGTCCCTATTGTTAAATGCCCTGCAAGATGAAATCCGTACCTTACGTCTTATTCCAGTATCCACCCAATTACGTTACCTACCACGTATAGTCCGTGACTTAGCTCAAGAACTAAACAAACAAGTCAATCTTGAAATAAGCAGTAACGATGTAAAAATTGATAAAATTATACTGGATGGTTTAAAAGACCCAATTATGCATCTTTTGCGCAATGCAATTGATCATGGGATAGAAAATGCTGAGGTTCGCAAAGCAGCCGGCAAGCCACCGCAAGGAAATATCCACATCAAGGTCAAGCAGGAAGATAATCAGATAGTCTTCAAAATTATTGATGATGGAGCAGGCATTAATACCAATGAGGTGATTCGTCTTGCCCTGCAAAAGAATTTAATTACCCAAGCTGAGCTTGGAAATATGAAAAAGGAAGATATTCATGAACTCATTTTTCGACCGGGTTTCTCTACCCGTGAAATTGCAACAGATATTTCAGGTCGAGGTATTGGGCTGGATGCGGTGCGCTCCAATTTGCTCCGTTTAAAAGGCCAGGTGAGTGTTGAAAGTCAACCCAATAAAGGGACCATCTTTTATCTCAAAGTGCCACTTACCTTGGCTACTGAGCGTGGATTGATTATCTCCTGTTGCAACCAAATTTTTGTCCTTCTGACCAGCTCGGTAGAAAGTGTGATGTTGTTAAAGAAAAATGAGATTATCAACGTCGAAGGAATCCCTTCTGTTCTTGTCAAAGAACAGCCCGTTTTGTTATGCTCTTTGTCTAAGGCACTGCATCTTAATGAAAAAAAACAAAATTTCAAAGAACATATCTCGGTTGTGACTATCAAAAACAATGGAGACCGAATCGCCTTGCTTGTCGATGAAATTATTGGTGAAAGAGAAATCGTACTGAAACCATTACAGGAACCATTAACCAATATACCTTGTATAATCGGAGCTACCTTAACCGGCAGCAATCAAATTAATTTCGTATTAAACTCTGCAGAGATAGTTAAACGAATGTTGCTATAGTGAATTACGGCCTATGATAAAAATTTTAATTGTTGATGACTCGCCAACAGAAGCTGCATTAATTCAACACATCATAGAATCTGAAAAAGATATGCAAGTCATTGGTATTGCAAAAAATGGCCAAGAAGCAATCGATCTCACTGCAAAATTAAAACCTGATCTCATAACCATGGACATTCAGATGCCCATCATGGATGGCCTTGAGGCAACGCGCATCATTATGGCTAAAAATCCAACACCAATTGTCGTAATAAGCTCTCTGGTTAATGATGAATCAATTCATGCCACCTTTCATATTCTTGAAGCAGGTGCATTGACTGCTTTAGCAAAACCAGTGAATGTCTTTTCTTCCTCTTTTGAAGAAAGTAGAAAACATATTGTTGATATCCTACGAAGTTTTTCTGATATTCGCGTTATAAAAATACCATTAAAAAAACATCTTGAGGAAAGCAAAAGACATCAGATCGCACATCCTAAAGCAACCCATTACGAAATTATAGCGATGGGCGCCTCGATTGGCGGACCTATGGCGTTGAAAACCATTCTCGGGCACTTAGCCCCTGATTTCCCTTTACCTATCATGGTTGTTCAACATATGGGTACCGGTTTTATCCGGGGATTTGCGCAATGGCTTGGAGAAAACATAAGTCTTAGGGTGAAAAATGCTGAAGATAAGGAACCCCTGCAGAAAGGGACAGTGTACATAGCCGCTGAACCCAAACATATGGAAGTTGAACGTGACCATGAACAACTGATCTGCAGGTTAGTTGATGGCGCCCCTGTCTCTGGTTTTTGTCCTTCAATTACACGATTACTGCAATCAATTGCAAGGGTTTCTGGGAAAAAGGCTATTGGCCTCCTATTAACGGGAATGAGTGATGATGGTGCAGAGGGTTTATTGGAATTAAAACAGGCGCATGGACATACCTTGGTTCAAAACCAAGAAAGTTCTATAGTTTTTGGAATGGGGGCTGTTGCTCAGTCATTGAATGCTGTAGATCGGCTGATTGGGTTAGAGCATATTGCGAGTTATTTAACAAAAATTTGTACCACGGAACAAGAGTAGCTCTTTATGGAAAAAGAAAGTCCGGTGATTTTGGTTGTGGATGACAGCGCCACCATGCGTTTAATTACCTGTAATGCACTACGCCAAACGGGTTTTACTATCATTCAGGCGGAGAATGGTGAAGCAGCATTATCATTACTAAAAACTTCGAAACCCGATGCGATTTTACTGGATGTAGAAATGCCGGGCTTAAATGGGTTTGAAGTATGTGCTGAAATTCGCAAACTACCTGATTGGCGTTATCTTCCGATTATGATGGTTACCGGCTTGGAAGATTATGAATCAATTAATAAAGCGTTCCAGGCCGGTGCGACTGATTTTACCACCAAGCCTATTAATCCCACGCTTTTAGGCTATCGGGTGCGCTATATGGTGCGCACTAATTCTTACTTTCAAGAACTGCAAGTTGCCGAACAAAAGGTCCGGGTACTCAATAACGAACTCATCGATAAGCTCGTCGAGATCCAGCAAAATGCTATTGCCGTAGCACGCTTTGTGCCCCAAGATTTTCTGAAGGTGCTGAATCGTAAAAATATTGCCGACATAAAACTTGGCGACTGCGTTGAAAAAGACATGACCGTTCTTTTCCTAGATATAAAATCATTTACCTCTATGGCAGAACAATTATCTTCCGTTGAAATTTTCAATCTTTTTAATACGCTAATGAGTTATTTAGATCCAGCCATTCTTAAAAATTCTGGCCTTATTGATAAATATATTGGTGATGCCATTATGGCCTTATTCAATAATGCGGATGATGCTGTTGCTGCCGCATTAGATATGCTAGAAGCCTTACATACGTTTAATACCACACGAGCGCGCGATAATCTTCCCCTCATCCACGTGGGAATTGGAATCAATACAGGCAACTTGATTGTAGGTACCGTTGGGTTTGAGGAGCGTATGGATTGCAGTGTCATTAGCGATGCGGTCAATATTGCCTCTCGGCTTGAGAGCTTAACGCGAAGTTTTAATATCGAACTCATAATTGGTGAAGAAACTTACGAGCAGTTAAAACAAAAAGAAAAATATAATTTACGTTTCTTAGGCTTATCGACAGTAAAGGGCAAAAGTCTGCCGATAAAAGTTTATGAAGTGTTTAATCATAACGCACCAGCCGAGGTGCAATTGAAAAAAGATTCTGCCCCTATTTTTACAAAAGCGTTGAGTCATTATGAGGCGAAACAATTTGATAAAGCGGCAAGCCTTTTTGAGCAAATCGTGACGACTAATCCAAATGACGCTCCCGCAAAATATTTTTTGCAGCAGTGCAAAGAACAATTTTTAAAGTAGTTTGGGCCTTCTGCTCTCCTCCGCACTTTGTATCGCTCCCTTATCCGTTATCGCATATCAGAAGGATGATGATTTACTCAAAAGTCAGGGATCTTTTCTCTACCCCTGCAGTGAATTCAAGAGGTAGAATCTTATCAACATGCATAGCTCCATTTTCCTATTAGTTTTTCGCGAAAACAATTTGATCATGCCACGCTATGCCTGTCATCTTATTAAAAATTTAACCTTCTGTTTTATATAAATTTTTTTAATGCAAACCGAAGTTACTTCAGGGGCTTGGCTCAACCTGTACCTTTAACCCGCTTTAATTTGATCAACAACGTGTTGATCAAGATGAGTCACAATTAAACTCACTAGTTTAACTGCTTGATCATAATCACGCTTATCAAATACTCCAGCTTGTTGATGCGCATAGCGAATCGGTACACCGATATTAATACTGGGAACGCCTGAGCCAGAACCTTGCACTTTTGATCCATCTTGTCCATAACCTACTTCTGATTCCAATTGGACTTGAATGTTATTCTTTTTGGCTAAATCTAAAATCCAATTAAGCAGTTCTTGATGAGGAATCATGGAACGATCGTAGACAAATAAAGTAGGCCCTTTACCTAAGGCAATGCGACCTTTACGTTTTGCAACTAACGCGGGGTAATCATCGGCAATGCCGACCTCAACATTAATGGTAATATCAGGATGTGTACTTTGATAAACAGTACTCGCGCCACGCAAACCAACCTCCTCTTGTACCGTTGCAGCAGCATACAGTTGATTGGGGCGGTCCTTAGTGTTTATGGAATCAAGAACATCGCCAATGAGTGCCAATCCGAGTCGATCATCAAGGGCTTTGGCTAAAAAGCGATTTTCACTTAATGGACTAAATTGACTGGCCGGAGTCACTTGCAATCCTGGGCGTACCTTAAATTTTGTTTCGGCTTGTTCTTTGCTTTCTGCGCCAATATCAAGAAACACTGCATTAGCCGCAGGCAGATTATTTTTTTTAGCTTCCTCAAGAAGATGGGTGGAGTCCATTCCTGAATAGGCCAAAATAGGACCGTTGGGAGTCGATACCATCCACCGTTGTGCAAAGATTACCGAAGCAGGGATACCGCCCAAGGGGATGATCTTTAAAAAACCATCTGGAGTAATGGATTCAACCATGTATCCTACTTCATCCATATGCGCCATTAATAAAACGCTAGGTCCTTTTTGATCCTCTTTATATTGACCAATTAAATTACCCATTCCATCCACAGTAAGCTTACTCATGGAGTGCTGCCATTGTTGCTTTACTACATCACGAACAGACTTCTCAAAACCGGATGCACCTGCTAAATCAGTTAACTTCACCAAAGAATATTCGTCAGCAACAGCGCCGGTAGCCGCACTGATTAACATCAACCCTAGGGTTAACCCATTTAATTTGTTCATAAAAACGTCCTTATTTTATATAAAATTCAAAACATCAAATACCTCAAGTTAGGAACTATATACCATTCACTCGAGAGAACCAAAATGGACGAGAGCGGAGATTTATCAAGAGCCTAATCCGCAATTATTGTAACCTGATTCCACTATAGTAACCGTATAATATTTAGGCTATTATTGAGCCTTTTTTAACATCGGAACAATTTTTGTCATGTATACGGCCATCGTCATCCCTGCTCGTTACGCATCAACTCGCCTACCCGGAAAACCTCTGGCAATGATTCATGGCCAAACCATGCTCCAACGCGTGGTGCAATTATCCCGTGCTGCTGTCGTGGGATTAAACAATGTTTCTGTGGTAGTTGCCACGGATGATGCCCGAATTGTCCAACATTGCGATGAATTAGGCGTTGACTCGGTAATGACCTCAGTTGAGGCGCCCAGCGGAACTGATCGAGTCGCCGAGGCCATCAGCACCATGACGAACAAACCGGATTTTATTTTAAACATGCAGGGCGATGCCCCGCTGACGCCCCCAGATTTCTTACGCGCACTGATTGATGCATTTGCTGCCTCTCCGTGTGACGCTGTAACTCCGGTGACTCAGTTAACCTGGAAACAGTTGGATAATCTGCGCAAAAATAAACAAGCCACCCCCTTTAGTGGCACTACAGCTGTTTTCAATGAAAAAACAGGCAATGCGTATTGGTTTAGTAAAAATATTATTCCCGCCATCCGCAAGGAAGAAGAATTACGCCAAAAAAGTGATTTAAGCCCGGTATTTCGTCATATTGGCTTGTACGGCTATTCATTAGATATGTTGGAACACTATATTACTTTGCCAGAAAGTCCATTGGAACAAATGGAAGGACTAGAACAATTGCGCCTCTTGGAAAATGGTTATACCCTTCGTTGCATTCCAGTGGATTATAAAGGTCGCGCCAACATGTCAGGCATTGATAGCCCAGAAGATGTAGCGCGCGCTGAGGCATTGATTGCCCAATACGGTGAATTATTAGAGAGTAGGTAACGATGACAACACGATTACTCATTGCACGCCATGGTAATACCTTTGGTCCGGGGGACATTGTTCGACGAGTGGGAGTCACTGATTTGCCCTTAGTGGATAGTGGTCTGAATCAGGGACGCCTGTTGGGTTTGTACCTGAAAAATAACCACCTTATTCCTGATGTCATCTTCACTTCTAAACTCAAAAGAGCCATACAAACTGCAGAACAAGCACAAAGTACAATGGGAACCAAGTTAGCAATTAACACCTTGGCTATTTTCAATGAGATCGATTATGGACCTGATGAAAATCAACCCGAGGAACACGTTGTTGGCCGTCTTGGCCAAGAAGCAATCCATGCCTGGGAATCTGGCGCGGTGGTGCCAGAGGGTTGGAAGGTAGATCCTGCCGCGCTGATTAAGAATTGGATGGACTTTGCCAGCCGTATACGTCAAGAATACCCAGGAAAAACATGCCTTGTAGTGACCAGCAATGGGATCGCCCGGTTTTCACCCTATTTGACTGGTGACTTTGCAACATTTAGCGCACAATACGGAATCAAGATCGCGACCGGGGCACTGTGTCTCTTTGAAAATACTGAACCCTTTGAAGAGTGGCAATGTCGTGCATGGAATGTGAAGCCAGCGCAGCTGTAGCATGTAAGCTGTCTTGGCACTTTGTAGCCCGGATCAGTGCATCGCAATCCGGGCTACAGAGCAACATGTTTCAACTAACTATTCTGGAAGATGATTAATGAAATTATGGATGATAGTATTCTCTCTATTGATGCACTGCTTTTGCTACGGAGCTTCTGCATATTGTTTACCTAATCAAGCATGTTGGCCCAGCCAAAAACAATGGGATGCATTAAATCGACAAGTAAACGGTCATTTGCTACAAGGACATTCTCCCTTATCTCCTTGTATTAAAAACTCGAACAGCATCGCATGCAGCGATATGCTCAATAAACTTAAAAATCCTTATTTTATTGAATCGCAACCTGGAGCAACTCAATCGAATGGATGGGTCGATGCATGGCAATCGGCAGTAAGTCCTTATGTCGTTGCAGTTGAAAATGAGCAAGAAATTGCTTCGGCAGTTAATTTTGCCCGTCAACATCGAATAAAGCTGGTTGTGAAAGGTACCGGTCATGATTATCTGGGTCGCTCCAATGCAGCCAATTCACTCCTGATTTGGACGCATAACATGCGCAAGGTCACCCTCCACGATCATTTTATCCCCCAGGGGTGTCCTACAACCCAGACCCCTAAACCTGCAGTCACCCTAGCCGCCGGTACCCGCTGGATAGAGGCATATAAAGAAGTCACGACCAATAATGGCCGTTACGTTCAAGGAGGAGGATGCACTACTGTCGGTGCTGCCGGTGGATTTATTCAAGGCGGAGGCTTTGGAAGTTTTTCCAAAAAATTTGGTACCGGCGCTGCAGGAATTCTCGAAGCAGAAATCATTACTGCCGATGGCATAATACGCACTGCGAACGCCTGCCAAAACCAGGATCTTTTCTGGGCATTGAAAGGAGGCGGAGGAGGCACCTTCGGCATTGTCAGTAAAATCACCTTACTCACTCATGATCTCCCGAGCTCATTTGGAAAAGTTAAAGGAACAATTACAGCGAAATCAGATGCAGCCTACCAACAACTAATTCGTTATTTTATCGATTTTTATCGAGACCATCTCAATAATGAACATTGGGGAGAGCAAGTGAGCTTCACTTCGGGTAATAAAATCACTTTCTCTTTAGTTTTTGAAGGTTTAAGCAAGCCTGAAGTTGACACGCTGTGGCAACCCTTTCTAGCTTGGTTAAGCACAAAGCCGGAACAATACCAATTTCAATGGGATAGTGCGACACGTCCGGCACAACACTACTGGGATTTTGATTTTCTGATTGCGAATGCCCCTAATGCCATTGTGGTCAATCAAGATAAAAAGGCCTCCCCCAGTGAGTTTTGGTGGGCATCAAATCAAGCTGAAGTATCCATGTACATCAATTATTATCTATCCATGTATCTCCCTTTCCAATTATTTGCTCAAGAAAACTCCGATCATTTGGCCAAAACCCTTTTTAATGCATCCCGTTTCACTGAAGTGGCACTTCATTTTAATAAAGGTTTGTCGGGGGCCTCATCTGATGCCACTGCCCGCCAGAAAGATACCGCCATGAACCCAGAAGTACTTGATGCGGCCGCTTTAGTCATTATTTCTGGCGGCCAACAAAATAGCTACGCCAACATTGCCGGTCATAAACCGGATTTAGTTAAAGCAAAAAAAGAGATCCATCAAGCGAATAAGGCGATGGAATTACTCCATGGCTTAAGCCCTAACTCAGGGACCTATCCGAACGAAGCAGATTATTTTATTAAGAATTGGCCATCTGCTTTATGGGGAAGTAATTATCCTAAACTACTGCAGATAAAACACAAATACGATCCGCACAATGTATTTAGCTGTCATCATTGTGTGGGAAGTGAGTAAAGTTTTTTTAATTAAGAAATCCCCTCTCCCACTCTAGGAGAGGGGTTGGGGTGAGGGTTCATTATCATAAGCCTCAGAACCTTCCCCTTTGTCCTCATCATCTCGAGTACAGATGGGGAACTTCTCGTTCTAAAACAGTGCCCACACAGGGAGATCCCTCGTTGCACTCGGGAGGACGGGATATCGTAAAAAAAGAGCAATTTCTAGTCCGTCCCACTACACATCATCAAAATAATTTTTTAAGGTGTACTGTACCTCTAAATTGAGCTCACCTGAATTCAGGTCAATCGCACTGACCGTATCTCCAAGGTAGCCAATTGCCCAAAAGAAGAGGTTGGAGGTCTCCATTTTGGCTTGCAAATAAGGCATGAGCGAATCGGTAAAAAAGGCTTTTCCTTTTGCAGTCTTCCAGGAGGCCTCACCCAGGACAACAGGATATCCCGCTTGATATAAAAATCCCCATGACCAATCAAAACGTAATTGACTGGGCATCCCAGGCCCTGTTTCCCATCCTGCAACCTCAGCAGGATAGACATGGGGTGAGAAAACCACATGACCATTCTGAGCCGAATCATCACCCAGCAGCCAGGATAATGCAGAATCATTTATACCTTGCTTAATTAACTCATTCTTGAATTTGTTCTTATCAAAAACAGCAATGCCATTTTTAGCCTGCATTTCATCCAGCAAAGGTTTAAAATCCTCACCCCAATTTCCTTTAAAAAACACACGCTCTAAATTGCCACATAAAGAAGGATCTGGAGAATGGCTGTATCCATTGTCATTCACTACTTGTGATTTAGGGATACAAATTACCGGGTTATTCGAATCATCATTTCCTGAATCAGGGCCTTCGACAAACAACAGTAAATCAGGGTTATTTTTCTGTACTGCATTGGCAGCTGTGGCGATAACTTTAGTCCATGGGACTTGAGAGTCATGAGATTTAAACCAATTTAATCGGTAAGGCTCATTAAAAATGTCAATGCCTATGACATTGTCTAAGTTACGGTTTTTAATTTCTGTAGCTAAAAGAGCAATGTCTTGCTCATATTGCTTCATCTCATATACCGTTCCGTCGCGCATCACATCACCATAACCATGGCGATGGTGGATATCAATCATTACCTTGATATTTTTCTTTTTTAATTCGTGCAAAACGATCCAAAAAGCTTGCTTAGGACTCACTGCTTTTTCACACGCCATACCGTTACTTTGCCATGTCTTGCAAAATATACCGTTGCCCGCATTTGGGGAGGACTTGTCCGAAATCCATTTATTCAAATCAACCTCATGTTGCTCATCATAAAGCACCTCAGGTTGTATGGGTAATCGTAAGGTCTTAAAATTCACTGCTGTATTTTTATCTACACCCGAACTTGGAAAATTCTCTGGGTTACTGATTAAATCCATCATTCCATAAGCTCTTGGGTTGGAACTAAGGGTTGGTATGGCGTAAAAAGGATTGCTTTGTAAACCCTGCAGAATATTTGAGTCCTGAAATCCCGACCAGGATAGGCCATTGATATGAATAAGCTGCCCTTTGTCATTGTAAATTTTACTGTCTCGAGTTTGGTAGGAGTGCGCATCCCATGCAAGCATGAGTAAAAACCAACATCCTAATACGCTTATTTTTTTCATTCACTATTCCTCCAAATTAATACATGGATAATTTTTAAATGAGCATCATTGAACTACTCATCCATCAGTTCAGGTGAAACTTTGAATGGAGTTTACAAAATTTAATAAAGGGGGGTTGTATTCGATTGGTGCAAAAACAAACATCATGACAGCCTGAGTGAAGCACGCGTAACCCATGGTGTTCTCAAGGCATGGTGACACGTGCTCAAGAAGAAACGTCGTCAACCTACATGTGAAAAGCGACGCTCATTTTCATAAATTGATCGTTTAACCAATTCATCCATCTCTGCGCTTGGTTCACACGATTGAAAAACCATTTTTAGTGGAGACACATCTACCGTTGATTGACTCACATCATTTTGCAAATATCCATCAAGATTTCTATAGGTAAGATATTTATCCGTAGCAAACTCTTGGCATTGAGCCATAGTTTCATCTTGGCATATTGAAAATTTAATCAAATGTTCTGCATGGAATGGTTCTTGGCTTTTTGAAAATACGTACTGTATATCGTATAGAACACTATCAGCGCCCGCACAAAAATAGGTACCTGATTGAAATTTATTATTTTCGAATACATCACTACGAATATAACGGCCTTCACCTGGTTGCAAGCCAGCAAGGGAAACTTTATGAGTTGCTATTTCTTTAGGATTGTCTGCAACAACGTAACCAGTTAAAACCAAACCCAATATTACAGAGGCTATTTTCATCATTCTGTTTTAACTCCTAATATGAAATAAATATTTCTTGAAATGGATTATTTTCCCTAAGCCATTACAAAGAATTATAAAAATATGAAGTTGTCTAAAAAAAGAGGGAACCTTCATTAATTTCAGCCCAGCATTATACCCTATTTCATACGAATAGTGCAAAAATTTATAAATTAATTCTCATTTTGATCGAAAATAGCTTCATTGATCCGCTCTAGGCGAATACGAAATAGAGTCAAAGCGATTTTCTCCAGACCCAAGATGATCTATTTTTTAATCTCTTTGTTTTTTTTATTTACCAATTCAAGTTTTTTTATTACACTCAGTTACACTTAAAATAAATTGCATTTTTTTAATGCCTAATAATTTAAGCAAAGAATTCAGAGCGTCATTAATCAGTTATTTTAAGAATCCTGACGATCTGCACAATAAAAAAAAACTGGCTGCTTCTGCTTTTCTGGTCTTTGATCATGCCGTAACGACCTCCAATAGCATCGAACCCGATAAATTTATGGACTTGATCGATAACCTCGTAGGCGTTGCTGTGCATGGAATCCAAATACATCCCTACCTTGGAACCATGCTGGATTCGTTTAGCCGTGAGTTAAGCCATTCTGAATGCCGAAATGAACTCGTTGCATTTCATGTTCTTACCGTGGCTTATAATCTGTATTTGAAAAAAAATTTCACTCATCCAGAGCAAGACGCGAGGGATAAATTAAAAAAAGTTGAAGAAACAATTGAACAATTAAAAATGAATAATGTTCCTTATGCCCGAGAATTAGAAAGTGCGCTGGTAAAACTCACTGTTTTAACAGACGACTATTTTAAATTATCCCCCATGCAACAATTTAAAAAACATGCAGAATTTGAGCAAGAACTCAAGTTTGTTTGTTCTCACTATCAAGCGGCCATCGAAAGCGATGCGCGAGTTAAATCGGCTTTCTACGGTTTCCTTGCTGTTATTTGTAGTATCTTTAATTTTTTTGGACTGTCGCTTGCTGATCAATATCAAAGAAAGAATAGATTTTTTCAAGAAATTTCTTTGAATCTAAGCAATACATTATCGGATTTCAACATATCATTTATTGAAATCGAGGAGATTCAGGAATCCTCCGAAGCCCGATTATAGGTACGCTTATAACTTTAATGAAGCTCCCTCATCATCGACATCTGGAAGCTGTTCAACTCCTTCAACTAGCGTCGAACTTGGCGCTGCGTGAAGATGGTGTTTTCCCTCAGGATTTTTAAAAATTTGAGCCTTAAGCTCAGTCTTAGGACTACGTTGAAGCGCTGCAAGTTCTTCAAAATTCGATTTGTTGACCAAGCCATCGTTTTCAGAATAATGGACTTCTACCGGAATGAGCTTATCCACATCCTCTCTTTTGAAAAATCGTTCCAGGTTCTTAAACGCATTAGCGACAAAGGTGATAAAATCCCCTAGCGATGAAAGAGCAGAAGCCCCACCCTCCCGTTTTATTCCTCGTTGTCCAACCAATTGTGCGTGTTCATCTTTATCGCTTGGATTTCGATAAAGCGTGGGTAGGTTGCCAATAATTTGTAATAGCGGGTTTTTCATGACTGCTGGAGCGACTAATGGAATCTTTTTGATTTTATTTTTAGCGATACTTTCTGGTGGATTTTCATTCAGTTCATGTATCCTATTCAAACCGTTGCACATTTTTCCTGGCAGCTAATTCTGCATAAATATTTTCATAGCTACTACCCATTTTTACACCTCAATCAAATATAAGGCTATATTTTTCTAACCTCATCGCAAGAATTATTATTTATCGTATCGCATAAATATTATGCGATTAATCTACCAATTAAACAAAATTATGTTCTCGATGCACTGCCTTCATTTTACGGCTAGCCTCACATTCTGCTGAGGTTTGTCGCTGATTTTGAACCGCTACTGGTCAACTAGTTATCATAATGGCAAGTTAAATAATAACTATATGATTTCAAGCTAAAAAACTCTTTGCTATTAAAAAAAAATGAGTTATAACTCTCTTACCTGAATCATGGATTGACAGGTATCTGGGATAGGTCAGCATGATGCTGAATATTTTTTTCATGGAGGAGAAAATGAACAGTAAAGTATTTTCGCAACGCTTCAATCGCGAGTTAGCTTCATTGGGCTTTCCTGAAGATTTAGCGGAGAAAATCAAAGCGGTAGCTAAAGTTTTTGGTGTTTCACGGCATTTAGCAAATTCTTTAATTTTCGGCCATATACTTCCAGCGAACGAACAGCTCAACAAGATTGCAGAAATTTTAGAAGTTTGCCCGCAATGGTTAGGTGGCGCGACTGACAGAAAAAAAACTTATCCAAGCCGCGAAGTTGCAGATAGTGTATAATAGTTAAAGTTGAGATAATTATTATATATTGTAAAATGCTGTACCTGATCCTGATATCGGGTATTAGGTACGGCTGTTTGTATCTCTATTTTTTACCTTAAAGAGTTTTATTTCGCGGGTTATTACCATCATGGAATGCTTGAGTTTTTGTATTGCCAAAACAATTGATTTAGCACGAGTGGACAATCATTTTAAAAGTTCTTCCACTGAATTTACTTCATTGAAGACCCGAGATGTTCTTAAATTAAGTGCAAACCACAACAAAGATCATACCATTTTTATTTTTAAAAATGGTACGGTGGTTTCCTGGGGGATCAAACGTTATCAAATTAATGATTACTTAAATACGATCAAACTCCTAATTGATAAACCCGTAACTCTTTTAGTGCATGATGAATTTCATTATCAGCTCAGTGATAAAACCACCATTGAGCCCCATGATTTTTTCGATGTCGATTGTTTAACCATCGAAGATGAGAGTGATGAGCTCAAGCTCAGCCTCTCTTACGGGTTTTCTCAATCAGTAAAATTACAATATTTTGAAACCATCATTGATGCGCTGATTGAAAAATATAATCCGATGATCCAAACTCTTTCAATCACGGGTGAGATGGAAATTAGCCGCACCCAAATCCAACAGATTATTGGAGAAATACTTGGTGCTAAAAGTGAAATGAATTTAATTAGTAATTTCCTTTATCATCCAAAATATTTTTGGCAACATCCAACTTTAGAAGAGCACTTTTCTATGTTGGAACGCTACTTACACATCCAAAGACGTGTCAATGCAATTAACCATCGCTTGGACACTCTCAATGAAATCTTTGATATGTTTAATGGTTACTTGGACAATCGACATGGTCATAATTTAGAGATTATCATTATTGTATTGATCATTTTAGAAATTGTAGTAGCCGTTTTAAACTTACATTTTTAATAAATTTTCAACTTTAATGAGAGCAAATTAAGGCAAAACAAGCTATTCTTTAGAAAAACAAGTTCTAATTATTAAATTATGCTTAGTAATACAAACCAACTCAATGAAGATCAACTCAATGATCTCGAACAATTAAAAAACGTCTGTAAAAAAAAGGATGGCAGCGTCCCTAATTTATACACTCATTTACTGACTCAAAAACGCAATTTACCTACGATTTTACTGCATTATGACAAACACCATTTAGTTGGATTCTTAAGTGTTTTTTTCTTTTATGAAGACGCGGTTGAAATCTCAGTGCTGGTTCATCCAGATTATCGACGTAAAGGCATTGCTAAAAAAATGCTTCACACCATTTTGCCTTTAGTGAAAGAACATGGCTTTTTTAAATTGGTTTTTTCTAGTCCTTCGCATCTGAATGAGCAATGGATTGCGGATCGCGGATTCATTTATATGCATAGCGAATATTACATGGAGCGGCATGATTTAAATCCCCTTCTGGATTATAAGAAAAATCTGACCTATCGCACTGCAACGGAACAGGATATTCCTTTACTCTGTGTTCTGGATGAAGCATGTTTTTTTAAAACTCAATCCGAATTAATTCCTCGTTTTGAACACATATTAAGCGATCGAACCTATCAAATAATATTGGCCTTTGAAGACAACCATCTTATTGGAAAGGCTCATATACGCTGGCAAAAACATGGGGCTACCCTTTCTGATATTGCCGTTTTACCCGTTCGCCAAGGAAAGGGTCTGGGTACAGCATTGATTTCCCATTGCATTAATTATGCTTTAAGCGAAGGTAAGCCGGAGCTCAATCTCGATGTAGAAACGCACAACCAAAAGGCTTTAAACCTCTATACCCGACTCGGTTTTCTCACGCAAAACTCATGTGAATACTGGGAAATCGATCTGCACACCTTGCAAAAATTGGTTAAGCCAAAACACCCCCATTAATTTACATCATGCTTTCCCAGACGCTTTATGTATCTGGGCAAGCATTTTTCTGTAAAATAAAACCTCATCGTAGAGCTTGACAGAATTTAAACCCCACCTTTAGTATTGTCCGATCAGCTATTCACATCGAAGTCGCTCTTTCAACGTACATAAAAAGCGTCATCCATTAAAATTAAAAGGATCATTGATGAAAAAAAGGGTTGTGATAACCGGCATGGAAATAACCTCCTCCATAGGAACAGGCTTAAGTAAATTTTGGGAGGCTGCAAAACAGGGACAATGCGGAATAAAACGCATCCAAGGTTATGATCCTTCTGCATATCCCACTCAAATAGCTGGTGAAATTACTGATTTTTCCCTAGAGCATCTTCCCGAACTGAATAAAAGCAAACGATATCCACGAGTTGCCCAATTCGCTCTTTATTGCACACATAATGCTATAGAACAGTCTGGACTTACCGCCCATGAGCTCAGTAAAGCGGGAACGTTCATGGGTACTGGCATGGGAGGCTATCCCGAATCAGAAGCAAGTTATCAATATTTCTTCGCGGATAATTGGAAAAAAATGCAACCCCTGACGGTGATCCGAGGCATGGCCAACTCAATTGCCAATTTTGTTGCGATTGCCTTTGGTCTTGGCGGACCTAACTCAACCATTTCCAATGCCTGTATTTCATCAGCTGATGCCATAGGCGCCGCCTACCATCAAATTGCTCACGGGAGGATTTCCACGGCGATTTGTGGCGGTACAGAAGCACCACTTTGGGAATCAATGATGTCTGCCTGGTGCAAATTAAAGGTATTGTCTACTCATAATGAAAATCCAACAAAAGCGTGCCGCCCTTTTGATTTGCATCGGGACGGGATGGTAATGGCTGAGGGAGCTGGCGTTTTAATTCTTGAAGAATTAAATCAAGCCAGAGCTCGTGGAGCTAATATTTTTGCAGAAATAATTGGTTTTGGCTCCAGCTGTGATGCCTTTCATATTACCGCACCCTCTTCGGAAGGGCAGCAACGTGCGATTCAAGAGGCATTAGATGATGCAAAATTATCACCGCGCGATATTCAGTATCTGAAAGCTCATGGTACGGGTACTCCATTAAATGATCGAGTTGAAACGCAAACGATTAAATCACTATTCGGTGAACAAGCCTATGAGCTCCCAATCACGGCACAAAAGTCAATGATTGGGCATGCTATCGGAGCTTCTGGAGTCATGGAAGTCATTTCCACCTCACTTAGTCTGCAACATGATTTGTTGCTGCCTACGATTAACTTAGAAACCCCCGACCCTGATTGTGATTTGGATTATGTAGCAAATGAAGCACGTAAAAAGGCTATTGATATCGTCCTATCCAATCATTTCGCTTTTGGAGGGGCTAACATGGCGTTGATCCTTCGAAGATACATCAAATGAGGAACAAATCAGGCAGCTTTAGGACACGCTATTTAACCTAACTGATACTCATTGATGGATTGTAGCGGTGTAGGTTGTCCCTTGGGCCAACCTACATCTTGGTATAATTTCTGGTGCAAAAGCAATCGGCTGGTTAATACATATAACCTATACTGAACATTAAGGCAGTAGTATATAAATGAGGCATGCCTGGACCTTGGTTCAAAGTTGCTCCATCCCCCCCCAAATAATTTTTACCCCAATCGGCAAATTCAACTCCGGCACCTACTTGCCAATTCTGAGTTAACATTTTTTGGACACCCGCGCCAAGAGTATAAGAAAAGGCGACGATACTGGAGGTGGTAAACCAATACGTTGGATAAAGAATAGGATCGATTGTTGTAGGCTGCCAATCATGAGCATGGTTCCAACCTACACCAAAACTACCACTAAGATAAGGCTGTAGCGTTTGAAAACCGTTAGCAATGAGTTTACCTTTAAACTCTGCCCGGAAATGGCTTACTTGATACTGATAGGTATAAACATCGGGAACTCCATTCACTGTAACTGTACCCGAAAGAGAGGCATCACTGGCTGCTGCAACTCCAAGACCAAATTGAGCAATGACATTGCTCGCACCGATAAAATGCTGCAACCCAAAAAAGAGTTCGCCAGTGCCTAACCAATCCGATTTCGAATCGGCAAGATAACGGTTGTATTGGGGTGGCGGGAAAGGATAAAGATATTGATCTTTCCCCGGATTAGACCAAGCTGGTCCCCCGCTTGCAATAATAATCGACGACCACACCTGCGGTAAAACAGGGGCATAGAGGTCTTCAGTAGCAAAGACATTGATTGAAAGGAATGCAAAAAATCCTGAAACTATTATTTTTTTAAACATTACATATCCTTTTGATTTTTCATCATGAAATCCTGATCATTCAGGGTAATTTTATACAGTATTTGGATCTACTTTTCTATACCTCGTCTGCGAGAATTGTCGCGTGTGCAGAGGTACAGTGGCTATTGAGTTAGAGAAGTTAGACTATTATTGCCTCGTTAAAACCTTGAGGCAGCCATTTCTTATTTCATGGGTTTAGGACTTGATTGCATGTCGAATTTTTATCAGTATGATTACATAAATTCCCAGGGAGCTCTAAAAATGAAAACCAAAATTGGCTTTTTTGGTACAAACATTGAACTGCAAGAACTAAAGGGGCAAGAGATGCTCCCATCGTTTAAGGTGATTTTTGTCGGCGACGTTTGCGGCAAAACCTCGCTATTACAAACACTTACTTCGGGAAAATACCCTGCCAATGTCAGCGCGTCAATGGGCGTAAATTTTTACCATAAATTGTTTGAAGTCAATGGAGACACAGTAAATCTTCATATATGGGATATATCCGGCGCAGCACGGTATGGCAATTTATGCAGGCTATATTTTAAAGAGGCAGACATTGCGATTATAGGTTTTGATCTAACCGAAAAAGTAACCTTTGATGGTGCTATAAAATGGCTGGACGAAATTAATCGATTTGGATAGGAATACGTTGGGAAAAATTATTCTAGTTGGGTTAAAAAGTGATGCAGTGGCTGATCAAGAATTGGACATCAAACTATTGAACCGTTTTATTAAGGCTAATAATTTAGGTTATATGACTGCAAGCGCAAAAACAGGTCAAAATATAGAAGAGTTATTCTTGCAAGCGATCACGCTAAAAATAGAATCATTACGTCTTGAGGAAGAAACATTAACATTCTCCAGTTGACCTTTCTCATTAGAACAAAGAGAACAGAGGCTGAATTTTTTTCAACAAGGATACCTTGTTGGGATCATGAGCGAATAAATCAAAAACGGCTCACGAGCGATTTAACTCTTTATCAGCTAAATGGTTTGCATTCTTCCCTTGATGCAGATTTTCATCCACAAAAATGAAGCAGCCTAAAACATAGCCATGGAAGTTTCTTGAGTATATAATCAGCTATTTTATAAAAAAAGGCCAACAGATGAGTTATTCACTACGTGATATAGCAAACAAAGTACAAGGGGTAGTCATTGGTGATGACTCAATAAAAGTTTCTGTCTTATCACCTATTGATGAAATTAGCCCCGGAAGCATTGTGTTTGCTGATAGTAATGAAAATGTGAAATTAGCAGAAGCCTCACCAGCAGCTGCCATATTAGTCAACGAACAGACTTCTGTTTCAAAAAAACCATTAATACAGGTAAAGCATCCATTTAAAGCCTTCATTTCTTTGATGCATCATTTTAATCCGCCGCAAAAAACGATTCCTGGTATTCATCCTACTGCAGTCATTGGCGAAGGAGTGCAGTTGGGAAATGACGTCTTTATAGGCCCTTACGTAGTGATTGAAGCAGGCAGCATTATCGGGGATCACAGTATTTTAAAAAGTCACATTCATATTGGCCGTGATGTGACTGTAGGAAATAATACCACCATACACTCCCATGTCACCGTATACGATAAATGTCAAATTGGCTCTAGGGTCATTATTCATGCCTCTACGGTTATAGGCTCCGATGGGTTTGGTTATACCTTTGTTGATGGCAAACATCTCAAAGTTCCACATGTTGGACGGGTCATTATTGAGGATGATGTAGAGATAGGTGCAAATACCGCAATTGATCGAGCCACAATGGGGGCAACGGTTATTGGTGAAGGGACTAAAATTGATAATCTGGTCCAAGTAGCTCATTCTGTTAAATTAGGTAAGCACAACATCCTTTGTGGTTTTACCGGTATCGCCGGCAGCACCACTTCAGGAAATCATGTAATTTTTGCTGCCAATGTTGGTGTGAGTGATCATGTACGCATTGATGATGGGGTAATTTTAGGGGCCCGTACAGGAGTACCACCGAACAAACATCTGAAAGAAGGGAATATTTATTTAGGAAATCCCGCTCGTCCCAAAGATCTGGCCATTCAACATGAGCTGGGGGTTAATCGCATTCCCTTGATGCGCAAAAATATTAAAGCGCTTGCGGAACAAATTGAATTATTGAAGAAACAACTTGCCAAAGAAGAGGCAGAGTAACCATGACATCACCCTTGATTCTCATTGATGGCTCATCCTATTTTTTTCGTGCATTTCATGCACTACCGCCTTTGACTAACTCAAAAGGGCAACCCACAGGAGCCATCTACGGGGTAGCCAATATGATTAAAAAGCTCATTAAAGATTATCAGCCGGAAGAATTAGCCGTAGTCTTTGATGCCAAGGGGAAAACGTTCAGGGATGAATGGTATCCAGAATATAAGGCTCATAGGCCGCCCATGCCTCATGACTTAAGCATCCAATTTGCGCCCTTAATTCAGTTATTAGAAGCCATGGGGCTACCCATACTGATTATCGATGGCGTTGAAGCAGATGATGTGATAGGAACCCTTGCAAGACAAGCCACGGAACAAGGAATCCCAGTTGTCATTTCTACTGGGGATAAAGATATGGCCCAGTTGGTTAATGAACATATTACGCTAATCAATACCATGAGCAACACCACCATGGATATTGAAGGAGTCCAAACGAAATTTGGCATAAAACCAGAACAAGTCATTGATTATCTTACTCTAATTGGCGATACCGTCGATAATATTCCTGGAGTGAGCAAATGTGGGCCCAAAACAGCGGTCAAATGGCTTAATGAATATCAAAATCTGGATAACCTACTCCAAAACGCAGACGCAATTGGCGGTAAAATTGGCGAGAATTTACGAGCCAGTATTCCGCAACTCCCCTTATCCAAAAAGTTAGTAACGATCAAAACCGATGTTGAGCTACCTCTCAATTGGGGTGAGTTAAAACCTAAGCCAGTGAATAAAGAGCAGCTTATTGAATTAACGCGCCTATTTGAATTCAAAAACTGGCTCAAAGAGCTCCTTGGAGAAGAGGGTAGCACCTCCTCGAACAAACCAGGGATCTCCAGTATACCCTTTGAACTAATCACAACGAACCAGCAACTCGATCATGTGCTCAATCAACTGGAACAATGCCAGGCATTTTGTATCGATACCGAAACAACCAGCATAGACATTATGTTGGCCGAGATCGTTGGCATTTCTTTAGCGATTGAAGAGGGAAAAGCGGTCTATATCCCATTTACTCATACAGATGGAACAGTTCAATTAATTCGTGAAGAAGTATTAACCGCTTTAAAACCTGTTTTAGAAAATCCGCAAATAAAAAAAATTGGTCAGAACCTCAAATACGATTATGCGGTGTTGAAAAACCATGGCATTACCTTAAAAGGCATACGTTACGACACGATGTTAGAGTCTTACGTCCTCAACAGTGGTGCCGGGCGTCATGATATGGATTCATTAGCCTTAAAATATTTGGGGCATAAAACAATAAGTTATGAAGAAGTTGCTGGTAAAGGGGCAAAACAATTACGTTTCGATCAAATTCCAGTGCAAAAGGCAGCCGCTTACGCAGCAGAAGATGCAGAAATAACCTTGCAGTTGCACAATAAACTCTTTCCGGCTATCCCCGAATCAGTGCAAAGTGTATTCAATGACATCGAAATGCCATTAGTCACCGTACTTGCCGATATGGAGCGATTGGGTGTGCTCATAGACGCCGTGACCTTGGAGCAACATGGGAACCGTTTGAAAGAGCGGATCTATGCCTTAGAACAGGAAGCATTACATCTGGCAGGCAAACCTTTTAATTTGAACTCCCCCAAACAATTACAGGAAATTCTCTTTGATTCCCATAAACTGCCTGTCATCGCAAAAACACCAACTGGACAACCTTCCACAGCGGAGTCTGTATTACAAGAGCTCGCTTATGATTATCGTCTTGCTGCGGTAATCCTTGAATACCGCAGTCTTACCAAGCTGGTTTCTACCTACATTGACGCCCTGCCTAAAAAAATTAATCCACAAACTCATAGAGTGCACACATCCTATAACCAAGCGGTTACTGCTACAGGTAGACTTTCCTCAAGTGAACCCAACTTGCAAAATATTCCTATACGAAGTGAGGAGGGGCGTCTGATTCGTACCGCATTTATCGCTCCCGATAATTGCATTATCCTTGCAGCAGATTATTCTCAAATCGAATTGCGGATCATGGCGCATCTATCACAGGATGAAAATTTACTAAAAGCCTTTGCCCAAGGTTGGGATATTCATGCAGCAACAGCCAGCGAAATTTTTCAAACACCCTTAGAAGAAGTGAGCAGCGAACAACGTCGCAGAGCAAAAGCAGTCAATTTTGGCTTGATTTATGGAATGTCTGCCTTCGGCCTGGCAAAACAAATTGGCGTCGAACGGCAGGATGCGCAATATTACATCGATACTTATTTCCAGCGTTATCCTAAAGTTTTAGAATACATGAATCGAACCCGCCAACAGGCTCATCAGCTCGGTTATGTAGAGACCTTATTCGGCAGACGTTTGTACCTACCTGAAATTAATACGCGCAATATGGTACGACAAAAAGCAGCTGAACGAACTGCAATTAATGCGCCGATGCAAGGCACTGCAGCAGACATCATTAAAAAAGCCATGATATCCATAGCTAAATGGCAAAATGAGCAAAAAAATCCACCTGCAAAAATGATTATGCAAGTCCATGATGAGTTGGTTTTTGAAGTCAATAAAGAAGAAGTAGAGCCCTGCAAAACAAGAGTTCGTGAATTGATGGAACATGCGGTGACACTGTCCGTTCCGCTTGTAGTCTCTATTGGTACGGGGACTAATTGGGATGCCGCCCATTAAAAATTTTGGCGGAATATAAGGTGAATTAGAATTGTATTCCGCGTGCTCTTCTATTATTCTTTTTGAAACACTTAAAGGGACTAAGAAGATGTTTCATAAGATACTACACCCCACTTTAGCTATTCTTTGTTTTTCTCTTGGATGGAGCGCCCAGGCAGCTCAAGATCTCATGATTATTAATTCGAGTGACCAAATAGCAGAAGCACACGTTTTTAACTACGATTGCCTAGATACCGGGAGTTGTTCAATTGCTCCAGGCACTTCAATCACTATTTCTCAAGCCACAATGAATTCTCTTTGCATCGAATCCCCAGAAAAATGTGAAATTAAACTGGGTGTTGCACCAATTATTGCAGCAATTGGAGTCGGAGTTTATCATACGGAACAAGGTTTGCTGTATGTAGCGGGATCCCGCTGGACTGGTTACTCTGCTCGTCAATTAGCAAGTAATGTAATTCAAATTTATAAAACAAATTAAATTGACGAGGCGCATTGATCATAGCCTCTAGAATAAGGCAATTTTATTTGAACCAAAAGAAAAAATGAAGATTATGCGACTTTATTAGGTATGGTGCGTTGCCCAATAAATATTCAACGCATCACCATATTCTAAAGGTTTAATAATTTGCCCTCTCACATTTAAATCTTTAATTGCTAGCTTATCTTCTTTTGTATACGCATTTGTCAAAATAAAAACTTCTGTAAAGGCTAATGAGGGATCCTTTCGAATAATTTTTAGCAGATCAATGCCGTTTACTTTGGGTACATTAATATCGAGAAGGATCACCTTGGGATGGATTTTTTCTTGCCCATAACGTCCCAATAATTTGTTCAGTGCTTCCTCACCATTGAAAGCGACTTCAATCGCACAAGATTCTTTAACTTTTTTAAATATGCGCTTTACACCCTCGACATCGACAACATCATCCTCGATATACAGAATATCAACGGCGTTCTTGCGTGTTTCCATAACCATTCTCCAACCGCGCATTCCTGTACTTTAAATGACATTTAAAAGTTTGCGGAAATCGGGAAATATTTAGGCTAAAAAAATTTAGCGCCAGTACCTCTATGAGGCTTACATTAATTATAGTACTAAAAATATATCAATTTTGAAAAAAAATTAAATTTATTGCCTATAATTTATATACATAGAGAGAAGGATAAAATTATGTATCAATTGGATAAATCAATTCATTTCATGATCATTGACGATGATGTAATTGATATCAAAGACATGCAAAGAACCTTTAAAAAAAATAATATTGATAACCCCCTTCACATTGCAACAAACGGATTAGAAGCATTAAATAAATTATTGGGGTTAAATGGCGAGAAAAAGATTATGCCCACCCCCCAAATTATTATCCTGGACATCAATATGCCTAAAATGAATGGCATAGAATTTATGAAAAATATCCGCGCCAATAATCAATTGAAATCACTGCTGATTTTTATTTTTACCACATCAAATAGTGAGAAGGATAAAATAGAGGCATACAACTTAAATGTGGCTGGCTATATAGTAAAACCTTTTCAGGTGTCACAATTTATGGAAATCATTTCATCATTACACCGTTATTGGAATTTACTCGAATTTCCTAATAAAGATAAGAGCAAGGACTAATCACTATTTTGTTTTCTGATTTGCTTAGGCCAAGTAAATGACATTGCTGTTCCATGGCCTACCTGAGATTGCACCATCACCTTGCCTCCCTGAGATTCAACAATTTTTTTCACGATACTCAAGCCAACACCGGTGGACTCCAATTCATCTCTTGATTTGAGGGTTTGAAAAACGATAAAAATTTTATCAAAAAATTCAGGCTCAATGCCTGGGCCATCATCTCTGATCGTAAACAGATAAAATGCCCCCAATGAATCGACCTCGATTTTGATTGTGCCCTTTTTTCGATGGTGATGTTTGATGCTATTGTTTATCAAATTGGACAACACCTGAATCAATGGAATCTTCGCTGTTTGAAAAACGGGTAAATGTTTAGGGTATATAAACTCAAATTGGCCCTCGGGATTAAGGCCTTCGATAATCTCTTTCAACATTGTTTTAGTATCCACAAGTTCAACATTCAAATCGACCCGACCAGCACGCGAATATTGTAATATGCCATCAATTAAATTCGACAAACGCAAAGTACGTTGGCGTAACAAAGCCAAGTGTTCTTTTGATTTCTCATCAATCTTGTCGGCATTATCCTCTTCAATCCAAGTGGCTAATCGTTCGATTGCACGCAAAGGTGCCTTTAAATCATGGGAGGTGATATAAGCAAATTGTTCCAATTCTTCATTGGTTTTAATCAGTTGATTTTCTACTCGCTTCGCTTCGGTAACGTCTTTGGAAATTAAAAGAAAACCCACAGGATTACCTGAATCATCTCGACGTAAGCTTAAGGTAACCGAAGCAAGAAAATGTGACCCATCTTTGCGAACCCGTTCAAACACTCCTTCAGCTTTCCCTTCCTGCAAAGCCTTTTGCATAAATTCTCGCACTGCTCCCGATTCAATGTCCTCGGGGATATGTAAAAAAAGTAGATTTTTTTTATTTACCATTTCGGAAGCATGGTAGCCATAATTGCGGTAAGCGCCCTCATTCCACACGATTATTTTTCCATTTAAATCGGTAGCGACAATCGAATAATCTATGGAACTTTCCAGTATATTTTGCAAAATACTTTTGGCATAAAAAGTGTCTTCGTCTGTTTTAATGGTTTGTGCCTCCAAATTGAGAATGCTTTTTTCCGCGCGCATACTCTCTTTGCTCTTGTGCTTTTCAGTCTGATTCAATTGTTGACCAAATGCTCCAAGAGTCTTTTTCCCACTTGTTTTTTTATTTTCGAGTATTTTTTGTGCTTTCTTATCATTGGAGTTTTGCATCCATTCATATTCCATTGTACCTTCCTCAAGAAATGAATCTTTTTTAAATATATCCATTGAATAGATAACTCTAATTATAGCGTGTGTTTGATGCACTTGCTGATTGATCATCAGCTTCAATGCTGGAAATGGAGTCTATATTTGGAGAAAATTCAGCCCTCGGCTGGAGACGAATGAGATCAATCACCATCCGGTATCTAGGGTACACCCATCGTTTTACCCTGCTCTAATACGAGTTGCGTATCGGATTAGATGCAATCAAGATGATAATTGGCTTGTCTTTGAGTACGACTATGATGAGAGTATGTGGGTTGCTTTTCATTGACTGCATCATCAAAATAAAAAGACCAGGTTTTTTGAATGCACTCTGGGTTGACTGTTTTTGTCCAAGTATTGAATTCGTTAACTAAACGATTCGATTGAATAAAAACCTTGGCGAAAGCACTACGCATAAACTCCGAATCTGACCAAGCAATTAGGGGAAGATGAGGATATTTTTGCAAAATAACGGCTGCAAGTTGGGGACCATGAGTCGATAATTCATCGATCAAATTCAATTCACCATCAATGATAACGAGATCGGGCACATGGGTATCGATACACGACAATGCGTCTTGACTATTACTCACAACATCTATTGATACCGATGCAATTACTGACTCTAAGAGTCGAGACAAACAAAATGCATTAAAGGCATTGTCTTCAATAATTAATACACGCATCGCATCCGGGCTCCCTGTTAGTTCAAGATTAAGTATAAAGATCAAACCTTAAGGAACAATTAAGAAATTATTTTTATAAATAATTATTTTTTAATGTGGGATTATGAGTCGTTGGTTACGGGAGAAGAGGTGGTAATTTAAAATAATTGATCACCTCTGAGAGGGAAATATTTTGCTTGAAACCTTGGGTTCATGATCGTTGAAAAAGTCATGCAGCACGGGTCTGCATTTCCAAGTAAAGCGATAAAGAGCTATCGCGCACCGCCGCCAACGCCACCCATGCCACCATGTCCACTACCCCCTTCTCCCGAGCCTTCTCCACCATAACCTTTTTCATTATTTGTTGAAAAAGGGGGGGAATTGGTATTACAGGAGCAAACAACAAAGGTGGTTCCGAGCAAACACAACGCAAAAATAGCTTTTTTCCATTGCTTCATAGTTAACATGTTTTGTCCTTATGAATGATTTATTTCTTTAGAGCTAATCTTAGCCCTTTGTCCATAAACATAATGGGGTAGCAAATCATTATGTTAACTTTCAATATAATATAAGTTGGTTCAAAATTCATTTCGAATCGAATCGTACTCACCTTATCGTGAATTATAATCCGCAATTAACTCCTCAATTACCTTCCATGACCTGTCAATGTCCTCAGGATTGGTCCCAGGTAATCTTGCACAGACAATAAGCGCTTTCCAAAGCGCCCAACCTCGAGCACGCGCCCATGTTGCTTGATCAAGTTGCAGCGTTTTACGAAAAACTTCACGACTCTCAGCTTTGAAAAATGTCCAAGCAATCACCAAGTCACATGCAGGATCACCGACTGCTAATTGGCCAAAATCAATTACCGCACACAGACGTCCTTCCTTGACTAATAAATTGCCTGGGGCAATATCTCCATGCACCCACACAGGAGCAGAGAGCCAAGCCTCACTCAGTGCCTTAGACCAGATTGAAGAAAGAGTCCCACTATCTATTTGGTGCCGCAAAATTTTAATGGCTTTTTGGGTCTCGGCATCATAAGTTGACAGTGCTCCGCCGCGGTAAAAACTGTGTTCGCCTGCTAGTGGACCACCACGCGCGTTAATCCCTTGTAATTGCAGCAAAAATTGAGCTAAATCCGCAGCAAATCGATTCATTTCATCAATACGCGCAATGGAGGCGCTTTGTCCCTCGATCCAGCGGTAAATCGACCAATGCCAAGGATAGTCTTCTGTGGGCTCGCCTTGTGCTAAAGGGGTCGGAATTGGCAAAGACAAATGAGATGCGAGATAGGGCAACCAACGCTGCTCCTTTTCTACTTGAAGCGCATAAAATCCATCACTTGGAAGGCGAACGGTCATTTCGCTGCCAAGATGAAAGGTTCTATTGTCCCAGCCGCTGAATTCTACAGGCTGAATGGATAAAGCAGACCATTGTGGGAATTGTGACTGAATCAGTCTGTGTACAAGTGAAACATCGATAGGTACGGTCATTGCTATCCCCACAAAGGTGGTTTCTTGGACAATTTTTACTTAACAATAAGTCAACGCTTTTGCTGAGCGCAAAAGCCTAGACCTCAACATCATGCGCCAATAAACGTCGATTCGCACGAAAATAAGTTGCTGGAGAATGCTCCAACAAATCCGACAGTTTTTCCATATAGATACAAGCAAAGCGATCGACTTGGTATGCAAAATAACTTTCCTCTGCCCCTGCGCGAAAAATACGTTCCCATTTCGGATTAAAATAGGTTTGCTGTTCTTTTAATAATTTTGTAAGTTGTGCATCAATTTTACTGATTTGCGCTTGCAGTTCTTGAATTTCATGGCTGTATTGGTTTGAGCTTTCATCAATCATTTTGGTGTATAGATTGACATATTGTTTTTCTAGTTCTTTCTTTACATTCATCGCTTCGCTAATTTTTTTCTCTACCGGCATAGCCCGTGCTTGCGCCGCTATCTCTTCTCCAAGCTCTTCAACAACCAAAGCAGTTCGCCAATTGCAGTCTTTCTTTAATCGTAAAATATCACCATAGATATGATCCCCAATATAAAGAATTTCATCGCCACGGACACGTAAATCTTCAGTAAATTTTTTGGCATTACCCCCTTGATACACCCCTGGAACGATAGACCCGCTCATATTAGTCATGGTCCCATTTACAGGATTAATCGACAAGAAACGGAGATTGTCATAAAAAAAACGAGGTTTATTCGCTAAGGTAATGACAAATTCAAATAAATTGATCCAACTCTCACCCTTTTTTAAAAAGGGGTTAATCGCATATTCTAGTAAGAGTTTGGTATAGGAATAGTCGGAATTGGTAAGAATAAAAATTTTTTTCCCATGATGGATAAAATGTTTCAAACCCTCGACTAATGCACGCTCTTTAATCACGTAAGTTGGCAGATTTTTACTGATGATTGTTTTTAAACTGCCATCTGAATGTACTTTATCCACACAAAATTGTACGTCTTGAGCGATGGTTTGATAACTGGGAATTTGCTCAGGATACAGGCTATCTTTCAAATCAACTAACTGGCCATATAAAACACAAAAAGCAATCGAAAAGGCGGTGTCGATTGCCATATAATTGGGATCACCTAAATCAACATAAATACTACGATAGATATTCTGTTGCTCGACAAAATCAATCTGTTTGGTGCCATGATAACTTTGTCGAATGGCCCCATAACGACTCAATTTCAAGATGTTACCGTTCTTGCTATCAATAACTAAACCACGGATTGCATCATGGTAATTAAAATTTAATTTTTTAATTTGTTCAGGATAATGTTTTACCTCAACCAGTTGTTCTTTGACAAGCTGATAAACCAAAGACTCAAAATTCTCCGAATTATAACGAATCAAGGTATGATCCATATCCAGACCAATTAACTTGATTTTTTTCATATTTAGAATTCGATTTACATAAACTTTATGTTCATTCATTAGCCTAAAACCTATTTGTTTTTGTAACCTGGTTGCTTGCAAGCAGGCTACGTGCATGCCATTCACTTAATGGCTCTTGGCCTTATCCTGCGTTCCGCGGCTTGTCCGCGGAATCCAGAAATCACCCCACCTCACTGGATCCCGCGGACAAGCCCCAGGACGTAGACAAGATCTATTTCACGCGCTTCACACCATCCTGAGAAGCCAATAAGACAACATCCGCCGTACGATGCGCAAAGATACCATTTTCGACAACGCCAGTGATGCGGTTAATCCGATCTTCCATATCCAAAGGTTCATTGATTGTTAAATTATATACATCAAGAATAATATTACCGTTATCCGTGATAAATCCTTCTCTGTACTCGGGATCGCCACCTAATGTTACTAATTGCCGAGCAACCATACTCCGTGCTAAAGGAATTACTTCAACAGCGACAGGAAAACGCCCTAAATGCTTTACAAGCTTTGAATCATCCACAATACAGATAAATTGTTCCGCCAACTGGGCTACAATTTTCTCCCGCGTATGCGCACCGCCCCCGCCTTTGATCATTTCGCCATGCTCAGTTACTTCATCAGCACCATCGATGTAAATAGGTAGCTCCTGTACTGAGTTCAAATCAATAACGGGAATACCTTCCTTTCTTAAGAGCGCTTCAGTCGCTTTAGAACTTGATACGCAGGCATCAATTTTATGCTTTATGGTTGCCAATTCTTTAATAAAGAAATTCACTGTGGATCCGGTCCCGACACCGACCACCATGTCCTCTTTAATAAATTGCAATGCAGCTTTTGCCGCTTTCATTTTTAATTCGCTCATTAAGAACCGCTCCCTTTTCTTTGCCTTACAATTTCATATAAAGAAACACCTGTGGCTACAGAAACATTCAAACTGGATACACTTCCTAACATGGGCAAAGAGAACAAACCGTCACAGTGCTCACGTGTCAGCCGACGTAGTCCTTCTCCTTCAGCCCCCATAACCATGGCGATATTCCCAGTGCAGTCTGTTTGATAAAGCGAGCTGGTTGCCTCACCCGCAGCACCATAAATCCAAACCCCATGCTCCTTTAATAGGTTCATGCTACGGACCAAATTAGTCACTCTGACTACAGGGATTGACTCGGCTGCACCACAGGCCACCTTACTGACCACAGGAGTAATACTGGCGCTTTTGTCTTTTGGTATCACGACAAAATCAACTCCGGTTGCATCTGCGGTACGCAGACATGCTCCCAAATTATGAGGATCAGTGACGCCATCCAAAATAAGTATCAAAACAGGCTGTTTACTGGACTCCAATAATGCAAGCAAATGAGATTCATTATAATCGGGTAACGCAGAAGCTGTTGCCACAATACCTTGGTGAGTAAAGTCTGCAAAGCGCTGATTCATTTTTTGCATACTCAATTTTTCAATGTGGACACCCATTTGCATGGCTTTATCAATGAGGTCCTGCAAGCGCAGGTCAGCACGTTCTTCACTGATATAGAGTTTCTTAGTCACTCGATGTGGATTGGCTAACAAAGCAGAAACCGCGTGTACCCCATAAACATACTGCTCACTCATTACTCTGTGGTTCCTCTACTGGCTCAAAATCAATTTTACGCTCATCCAAATCCACGCGGGCGACTAATACCGTCATCTTGTCTCCCAAACGATACACATGGCCACCACGTGTTCCGATTAGACGATGCTTTACAGAATCAAATGTATAATAATCATTTTTTAAAGATGTCACATGAACCAGACCTTCAACATAAATTTCATCAAGTTCTACGAAAATTCCAAAACCGGTTACTGCAGAAATACGCCCTTTGAATACTTGCCCCAATTTATCTTGCATGTACTCACATTTTAACCAGGCAACGACTTCGCGGGTCGCCTCATCAGCGCGTCGTTCAGTCATCGAAGCATGTTTACCTAAGCGATTCATATCTTCATGGGTATAATCAAACTCATAAATTGGCTTATTGTCCAACAAATGACCAATTGCGCGATGAATTAACAAATCCGGATACCGTCTGATGGGTGAAGTAAAATGGGTGTAGGCCGAATAAGCCAGACCAAAATGTCCTTCATTCGCCTCAACATAGTGTGCTTGTTTCAGAGAACGAAGCATTACCGTTTCAATCAGATGTTTGTCCGGTCGCCCCTCAATGGCATTCATAGTACGCTGAAAATCTTTAGGCCCAGGTTTTTTTCCACCGCTCAATTGCAATCCCAACTCACCTAAAAACTGTCTTAAGGCGGTAATTTTGTCTTCTTCTGGCGCCGCATGTACTCGATAAAGTGTAGGGATTTCAGCTTTTTCTAAAAATCGTGCGGTGGCAACATTCGCGGCCAGCATACATTCTTCAATCAATTTATGGGCATCATTGCGAATCACTGGAACGATACATTGAATTTTTTTATTTTCATCAAATTCGATGCGCGTTTCCGTGGTTTCGAAATCCATAGCGCCTCGAAGTTTACGGGTAACCAATAAAACATGGTACAAATCATGCAGCGCTTGCAATGTAGGCCATAAAGAGGCATGTTGTTCATCCGCAGCGTCCTGCTCAAGCCAAGAGCCCACTTGAGTATAAGTTAATCGGGCATGTGAATGAATGACTGCGCGATAAAAACGAGAGCGCGATATTTTACCTTCACTCGTGATCGCCATTTCAGCAACCATGCACAGCCGATCGACATGAGGATTTAACGAACATAATCCATTGGATAAGGCTTCCGGTAACATGGGAATGACTTTGCCAGGAAAATAAACGGAGTTACCGCGGCGCGCCGCTTCTTTATCCAATGGCGAATCGTGCATTACATAATTGCTAACATCAGCAATTGCCACATATAATTGGAAGCCGCCTTTGGGCTTTTTATAGCAATAGACTGCATCATCAAAATCTTTAGCATCTTCACCATCAATCGTCACAAAAGGCAGCCCACGCAAATCGGTACGGTCCTTAATTTGTTCTTCGGTGACATGTTGTGGGATTTTCGCTACTTCAATGCTTACATCCTCCGGCCATTCAAAAGGAATTCCGTGAGCATAAAGTGCCACTTGAATTTCCATACCGGGAGCCATATGCTCGCCTAAGACATGAATTACTTTGCCTATCGCTTGGGTTCGTTTACTTGGAAAGGCAATTAATTCGACCAAAACAATTTGACCATTTTTTGCCCCATTGACCAGTTCCGGCGGAATAGAAATATCCTGGGTTAAATGCTTGCTATCCGGTAAAACGAAACTCACACCATGATCTGTAAAAAACCTTCCCACAATAGTCGCATTAGCATGCTCAATCACTTCGTGGATTTTCGCCTCAGGCCTGCCTTTACGATCGACGCCAACCTGATAGGCAAGGACCAAGTCTCCATGCATAACCGCCCGCATTTCTTTAGCAGACAAAAACATATCTTCCGAACCGTCATCAGGAATAAAAAAGCCAAAACCATCTGGATGCCCCTGAACGGTGCCGCGCGATAGGTTAATTCGTTGCATTAAACAAAATCGCCCACGCCGGTCTTGCATAATTTGTCCATCGCGCAACATGGCTTTGAGTCGAAATCCCATGGACTCTTGTTTGCGTTCATCTTTTATTTGTAATTTATCGAATAATTGATTGCGCGACATAGGCTTACCGTATTCATTAAGAACGTCCATAATGAATTCGCGGCTGGGAACAGGATCGGAGTATTTTTCACTTTCCCGTTTATAAAAGGGATCTTTTGATTTTTTGCTCACCGTATATCCTGTTTGTATTTTGTGTTCATCGTATTAAATTTCTCATCATGTGCTCAGTTCTACCACTTATCCATGAAAGTAGCAAGATAAGTGGCTCTCCGCTTTACTGGGGTTTCGCTACAGGAATTACAAATCCACGTGTACCCACTGCCGCAGTTAATGCAGATAAGGACATATCTTCAGCTGCCCAAAACGTACTGCCTTTGTCATTAGCAGGAGTCTTTACACCTTTCCATTTGCACACAGCAATGAGACCTTCACAAGGTACTTGTTGCTCATGACCTGGCTTGGATTCAATGCAATTTAATGCAAATGGACCTTTATTTAAGGCTAATGCCGACCAATTGCCACCTTGTAAGCGCGTAGTCCAACCGGCACTGGCACTGGGATTTGCTACCGGATGAGTAATCCATATGTCTGTAGAAGCGAGATTATGGATAAAGACCAAGCTGCTTTTTTTAGCTTTTAGTGTCACTGCTTCACCTTGAACAGCAACTGCCTGACATCCCGCAGGGAAAGTCGATTCAGCGGCGACACAAAATGACCATAGCAAACAACACAAAAGAGCGAAGATTCTCATTACGTCCTCCCAAAATAAAAAATTGAACCTGTTTGTCCAATATTGCGGAACAGTTTAACAAGAATAAAATTATATTTATACAATAAGCCTATGTCGCTAGTCAGCCTTACTTGCTAAAATCAGTCTACTTTTCTTTTGCCAATGTAACAAATATGCATATCTGGGTAGATGCCGATGCGTGCCCCAAAGTAATTAAGGAAATTTTATTTCGTGCCGCAGTCCGTACACAAACGTCACTCACTTTAGTGGCGAACTCCTTCCTTACGTACCCTAGATCACCTTTCATCCGCGCAGTACAAGTCACCAAAGGGTTTGACAGTGCGGATCATTACATTGTGGAACATTTAGAACCTTTTGACCTGGTGATTACCGCCGACATCCCTTTAGCTGCAGAAGTTATTGCCAAAAAGGGATTAGCGATAAATCCGCGAGGCGAGGAATATACTGAAAACACCATCAAGCAACGGTTAAATTTAAGAGATATGCATGAACAATTACGGGCAACTGGAAATTTTTCTGGTGGCCCCGCTGCATTAAGTATCAAAGAAAAAACTGCTTTTGCTAATGCATTGGATCGATGTTTGGCAAAGAAAGTATCAAAATAATTAAATTTCCTGCCCCCTGTCCTCGTCATTACCAGCATTGGAGGAATCTTCATGCGGTAACAGCAAATCAGAGTGAGGGGGAGTACTTATTGCTGGCAATAAAGCCTCACCCCTACCACTATCATGCGCAGAACAATTCCATACTTCAAGCACGCTCACGAAAGAGCGTGTCATTAAAATTTGACAAATAATTTTCAGCAACCTAGATTTTAAATATGCACAAGAAGGATGATAACCTGCATGAAGCTGCTTCGGCATACCCTGTTTTTTATTACATTAGTGAGCAATACACTTGCTTATAGCGATCCCATTGTCGTTGGTGTGTCTAAATCAGCACCTCCTTTTTCAGCAGTGGCTGGCGGCGGTCATTATTTTGGCTTTTGTATCGATCTCATGAATGAAATATGCAAACGTCTTAATGAAACCTGTGAATATAAACCGATAACCATGAGAAACCAGATGGAGATGTTGAATTCAGGTAACATAGACATCACTTTTCCACCCGCCCCTATACCGCAAACACCATCGCAAGATTACATTTACAGTTTGCCTTACATGACCAGCAACGGCCAATTTTTAACCATGTCTCCAGACATAAAAACCCTTGCCGACATTAAAAACAAAAGAATAGGCACAGTACAAGAAAGCCACCTTCGCGACACGCTTCTACTTTATACGAGTCCAGATAACATCAAAGAATATCCCAAGGTTTCGCTCATGATTATGGCATTAGTCAATAATGAAGTGGATGCAATTATCATGAATGTGAATATTTTTAAGTATCTTACCAGTAATAAAGTTATTAATTTTCAAACTGTAGGCGCTCCTATTGTTCTAGGAAATGGATATGGGCTCATCACACTCCCCAAAAATGCCACTCTAATTGACAGAATCAATAAGGTGCTATTACAAATAGAAAACGATGGGACCTACGCCACCATTTATAATAAATATTTCGGCTCTAATTTGTAGCTCTATTCAGTATGAGTTAAACTGGCAGCTTTATAAAAAATACAGGATAAAACATGCCAGATAGTATCAATGTCGCAGAGATTACTAACCTCCACAAAAATTCCATCATCACATGGAAAGCTTCAGGAATAGTCCATCAACACCAAGAATTCTATCGGCTGGTTGAAGAAAATCATGCGTTTAACTATCAACTGTGGCATGCGGAAGATAGGGCTCGTCGTGATGATCTGGGCTATGAGTTTGTATATCAAGCGAAGCGGGAGATTGACCGTTTCAATCAATTGCGCAATAACCGTATGGAGGCGATGGATGAATGGCTTTTCAACCAACTGCAACCAGAGCACTTTAGTCGATGTCCAGTGAACTCTGAATCACCAGGAATGATTATTGATCGCCTGTCTATTTTGTCCTTGAAATCATACCATATGGACCTTCAAACGAAACGCGAAGATGCCACGGAAGAACATCGCAAAAATTGCGCGCATAAGTCAACCATCATCAATCAACAATTGGAACAATTAGCTCAGTGTTTCAACGAGTTGCTTGCGGAAGTAAAAGCAAAAAAACGTACGTTTCGAATCTATCATCAATTTAAAATGTATAATGATCCTAATCTAAACCCACAATTGTACTGCCGGAGTTAGGTACCACGTGATGCGTTAAATCTGAATCACTTTTTGAATGGGTCATTGTTCGATCTGGAGGGGGATTTTGAGGGGCTGTATCGTTATGAAAGAAGAAACTCCAAAGAGAAGGAGATGAACCGTTCCTCGACAGGGGATCCGAGGCGCTCCGTTTGAAAGAGTCACTTGATCCCCTATGGGACTGGGTCTTGCTTTTCTCCGTCGACACGTCGTCCTGGCCAGCTTCTTTCGCCTTAACCTGACCTAGAGGTGGACGCCCCAATCCACGAGCCAAAGCTCTAAGGCCTAGAACTAATGAAAATAAGACTGCGTTAGCTATCGCCAATAGACCCATTGCCGGTGTTTCTTGGTAATGTCCCTCTGAATCCATTTCCTGAAAAGGGGACATGACAAAATTAGAGAAATTAAATCCCTTAGAAAGACCGGAAGCGAGAGAACGACCTACCTCACACCGTTCTTGAAAGAAGCTTTGTGGTGAAGAGCTGATACAAAGCCCATCTTTTAATGAAGTTTTAAAATGATCTGCTGTTAACAGTTCAGCTTCTTTTTGCCCCTCTAACTCCTTTTTCATCGCTTGTACTTGTTCATAAGGGTGTTCTTTTTCAAGCTCTGCTTTTTGTTGCTGCATATGCCGATAATGAGCATGCAAGGTATAAGCAGTCATTCCGGCCATTAACACCAAACCAGAAACAATAAAGGCAGCAAGTAGCGCAGGAGGAAAGGCACTTGCAGAAATTAAAAATACCGTGGAAACAGTAAATAAAATACTCGTCAATACTCCATAAGCAAACAAACCATATTTCATTCCCAATAAACCCGCAGTAAGATAACTGTGATTGGTTTGATTTTGTAATAATTGACGTTCTTCTTCAAACTCTTGAATTAATTGACAAACTTGCTTTTTCAACCGCTTCAATTCCAAGGGGTCTACTGCCTTACGATTACCATTTTCTTTTAACTCAATTAATTTGGCATAAGTGAGCTCTAATTCTTTGGTCGTTAACGCCAATTTACAGCGGGTTTGCGTAATTTCCAATCGTAATTGGAAATCATATTCCTCATAAACTCGTGTAACAACACAGGCTACTGTGTACAAAGCACTAACGACTGCCATGGCGAGAAAAAGGGGCGGAGAGAGCACTGAAAGACTGACCACACCGATATAAAGATATAAACCATCAATCAATCCACCCGTTCCTACCGCTAAAAAGGCATAAAAACGGTCCTCTGCACTCTGATATTCTATGCGATCTAAATAAGATTTACGTTCTAAGGGTGCTAATGAAGTCAACTGCTGGATTTCAAGTAAAAGCTCTTTATTATCATTCATTTGCTTTTTACGCCGCTCGACCATACTGCGTATCCAGAAGCGATTAGCGGCAGCAAACACACCCAATACCAAACCAACAGGAATGACCATGTACTTAAGATCCATCCCGCTGATCATGCTTATGAGTTGTACGGTACTTCGCCATCCCTTATACGCATTTTTTAAACCCTTCATTACGTCACGAAAATAGGGCCAAGCAGCTGCGATGAATTTTTTTACGGAATTATTTTCTTCTCCATCAAAAACACTAGCGAGAAAGGAAAAAGACACTAAAAAAATTGCCTCTGAAGCCACTGCGGCAATGCCCTCAGGGGAGGTGAGTATCTTACGGATCAAGTCAGCGTCGCTCTTGGCAATAAATACTTCTAGGAAGTATTTAAACATACTGTACGAGGAGCTTAGGGAATCGAGAACAGCATAAGCATGATAGATGTAACGATCTTTATCGAGTTTTTGCGCGAGGAGCCTACTTTGCGCGTCAATACGGCCGGCGATTGCCAAGAGGAAAACGAGTTCTTTTGAATTTAAAGATGAACCTTCTTCGCCCTTAATAGACATTCTTACACACAAAAATGACCGTAGGTTAGGATGGCGCGAATTATATAGATAATTGTGCTTGATGTCAATAATCGTTTCATCCTGAATCAAAAACACACAATTCAGATGGCGGTTGATTAGAATATCACACTCAGTTCGTACAAAAAATATTTCTTTAAACCCAATTACGGGTTGTGACTTAAGAGGCAAAACCTGCTACGATATTGCACTAATAACTAAAACTACTCAGGAAAGAGGATTAAATGAGATCGATACTAGCTCTCTTTATTTTTGCAGCACTAATGACTGGACCTGTTATGGCATCGAATGAAACACAAATTTACGGGTATGTTGAGAAAGTTACGTTTCCAGATAAAAATTTAACACTCTCAGCAAAACTGGATACCGGAGCTAAGTCAGCGTCATTAAATGCAACCAATATTACCGAAATTACTAAAAATGGCGTCCCTTATTTGCGTTTTACGGTTCCAACAAAAACCGGAGATTTTCAATTTGAGGCAGAATACAAAGGCCGAGTCAAAATTAAAGTTCGTGATGGAGAGCATGGTTCAGAAATACTCGCACACGCCCCCATCAAACGTCCTGTTGTACTGCTCGCCATACAACTCGGAGATAAAGTCAAAACGATTAAAGTCAATTTAACCAATCGCAAACGCTTCCTCTACCCCTTGCTTTTAGGAAGAGATGCAATTATTGCTTTTAATGGTGCGGTAAATCCTGCACTGACATTTACGTTGAGAAATCAGAGTCTTAAGAAATAATGAAAAATAATGCGCGTCATGTTTATGGACTTATTTTTACTTTATTTATCCTAGGGACAGGGATTTTTTTATACCGACACTTTATACTTGATGTGCCACTGACTGACACTGAAACAATAAACAGTTGGACGGTTGAGTCGAATTTGCGTTTTGTTGCAGATCCGAATACACCAATCAAGGCGAGTTTTAATATACCCTATTTACCGACACATTTTGCGATTTTAGATGAGTATTTTGTATCAAGGAGTTATGGGGTAACCACCAATTTAAATGGGGATAATCGGGAAACCGTATGGTCTATCAGACGCGCACATGGCCCACAGTCCTTATATTACCGAGCAATTTTTCGGCAAACCGAGGGAAATGAATCTTCATTAGGAACCCCACCGGCAGTCAAAACACAGCCGCTTGAAGAAAGCCAAAAATCTGCAGTAGAAACCATTACTAACCAAGTAAGACAATCCTCGGCAGACATTAAAACTTTTGCCCAAAGTACGATTAAGGAACTGAATAAAAAAGATGGGAATGCTAAGTTATTGACCGGCAATGATTTTAGTGACGAACGCTTGATTAATGCAGCAATTCTTATTTTGAACCAGTCTAAAATTGCAGCGATTCCAGTAAAAGGAATTTATCTATCCCAAAAAAGCAAGGCGGAGCTCAGTTCATTTTTGGCCGTCTTTAATGGCAAAAATTGGGTTTACATAAATCCTAGAACAGGTAGCGCTGGATTACCTAAAGATTTTCTTGTCTGGCAATATGGTAATGAACCTGTATTTAACGTCATTGGTGGTAAAAAAGCTCAATTTAGTTTAACGGTGTCACCTACCCCCATAAATGCCTTAAGCATTGCCAAATCGAGAGGACTGCAATCAGACTCACAATTATTGCGCTTCTCTTTATTGCAACTACCCGTCAACGTGCAGGCAACTTATAAAATTTTATTAACAGTACCTATAGGTGCGTTTATTATCCTGATTCTGCGTAACTTTATCGGGATTAAAACATTCGGTACGTTCATGCCTGTTTTAATTGCTTTAGCCTTTAGAGAGACTCATGTAATCTGGGGCATTTCCCTCTTTGTCATTATTGTATCTTTTGGCCTACTGGCACGGTTTTATCTGGATCAATTAAGGTTGCTTTTGGTACCAAGGCTCGCGGCAATTCTAACTGTTGTCATTTTGCTGATGATCTTTATAAGCGTCATCAGTCAAAATCTAGGTTTGGATATAGGGCTATCAGTTGCTTTATTCCCTATGGTCATTTTAACCATGACCATAGAACGTATGTGCATTACCTGGGATGAGCGAGGTGCCTCCGAGGCAATAAAATCGGGGATAGGCAGTCTAGTCGCAGCCGTAATTTCTTACTGGGCAATGAGCTATGAACCATTACAATATCTGGTCTTTGCGTTCCCTGAGCTTCTTTTAGTTCTGCTCGCTTTAATATTGTGGTTCGGACAATATCGAGGATACCGATTATTTGAGTTGAAGCGCTTTAAATCACTTGCGAGACATGTAGAATGATAACGCTGTTTCGTCGCTTAAAAAATCACGGGATACTCAGTATCAACCAGCGTAATACTGATTTTGTATTACGCTACAATCCAAGAAAATTGTTCCCTCTGGTTGATGATAAATTAAAAACAAAAAAATTGGCGCTAAAGGCAGGAATCGCTGTTCCCCCCCTATATGACATTATCGAAACAGAACAACAAATTAAAACCATAGAAGAACGCTTAGAGCCTTACAACGATTTTGTGGTCAAACCCGCGCGGGGCTCAGGTGGTGATGGTATTTTAGTGTTTAAAGATAAAGTCTATGGACGTTATCGACAAATTAATGGAAAGTTAACCACAACTCAGGAGCTGAGCTATCATTTATCATGCCTGCTCTCTGGGGCATACAGTCTTGGTGGCTCCTCAGATTATGCAATTATAGAGAAACGAGTCGTAGTTGATCCGGTATTTGCTGAGGTAAGCTACGAAGGCATTCCTGATATTCGAATTATCAGCCTACTGGGTTATCCTGCTATGGCCATGGTAAGGCTGCCAACCCGTTTGTCCGGTGGCAAAGCCAATCTACATCAAGGTGCAATTGGTGTTGGTGTCGATCTTGCTACGGGAAAAACCCTTGGTGGGGTATTTCATAACGACATCATTGATTATCACCCAGATACACTCAATCCTATTGTGGATATAGAGGTACCTTATTGGAACAAAATACTGGAGATTGCTTCCAGCTGCTACGACCTCACTGGCCTAGGTTATCTTGGGGTAGATATAGTCCTCGATAAAGAACAAGGACCTTTGATGCTCGAACTCAATGCCCGACCTGGTCTAAATATTCAAATTGCGAATAGGGAAGGTGGTTTGAAACGTTACCGAACAATCGAAGCGCACTATCAGGAACACCCTAACGAATCAGTAGCCGAAAAAGTGGCCTTTAGTCGAGAACATTTTGCCCGCTTAAAAGAATAGCACCTGCTGGTCTTGTCCTCCACCTCCCGAGCGATAATGAGGGTATCTCCCGCCGAAGGACAGGATGCGCTCCCTCACTAGCTTGGGTATGAGGTCGCTCAAAAAAATACTTAAGAAGCACATCAAACGCTGAGGAGTTTACGGCGAAGGATCTCCTAATTGATGACACATTTTCGATACAGGATAAATGCCACATTCAAGAGATCCCTGCGTTCGGATTATAGAAAATAGTCTTAAATAAACAGTGTATTACTTTCTTCATCTCCGCTCAGTTCAGCGAGTTTCCTTTTTTTGCTGGAATTATTTTCCCCAAATTGGAAGGTGGGACTCCAAGTTGTGACGTTCGCTTTTGGGCTGCTGTCATTATCTGCACAAGCTTCGGCCACATGTGGAGAAAATTCCTGCTCTAACGCATTGTAATCATAACCAGGGGTTAGAATTCGCTCATTGTCATCGAACTCAAAATTAGATTTCAAAATCCAGTCATTCGTTAGTTCTTCCTTAAACGGATTGTACGAGGGATCCTCAGTTTCTTCCACATCATAACCCGGAGTTTTGGGGATCACATGCTCCATAGTCAGTTCGTTTTCACTCCAGGTAGCCTCGTAATAATATTGTGAGTCATTAAAATCAGCGACAATTTGAGGTAAAGAGGTAGGTGAAGCACCATAATCATAATCACTGTAATAGGCAAGAATTTCTTCGCCGGGTTGAATTTGGCGTGTCGTTACGTAGGAATCCGATGAAAAATCAAAACGTACATTCATCTGACTTCGATGTTGAGCACCTTCTATGCAATAGGCTTCTGACGCTTGATTTTTAGTATAGAGATATCCTCCTCCGCCTGATTGAACCAGGTAATTCATGTCTAGATCACGTTGTTTCGCCCATGATTTCATCCCTTTTTCTGGCACATCACCCATTTTCTGGCCAACGAGTTGGCAGAGTCGTTTTTTCGCAGGGATTGTCTGGCCACTAAATAGAGAGTAACGGATTTCCCCAACCCCTCTTACCGTAGGTGCTATCAGTAAATGATAAGATGAGTTTCTTTTTAGCTCCATTTTTTGATTTCTTTGAAAACGTGCCACATCTTCTACTTTATCCAAATCATAAATTTTAGGATCTAAATTTCTATCCAAATACATTTGCTTTTTATGATCTCTTTTGCGCTGAGCCGCTTTCTGAGTTAATAAATTAAAAAAGTCTCTTAGCTCTTCGCGGGTATTTAGTTCTTCAGGATTCATTTCTTGATCTAGTGTTTTAGCCAAATCCTGCAGGACTTCAATCAACGTTTGTGACTGGCGCCAAATTTGCGGACGATCTTTGGTAAAATATTCATCTCCGTAAGAAATAGTTAACTCTTCAGCAAAAGCAATTTTTTTAGCCGCGACATAATAGGCATGATAATCAAATTGAGTGGTACCAAACTCGTCTTGCCATCGACGACAAATGACTTTTACTTCTAAATTTGGCTTTCCCGCGTGATTAACCCAACGTGTATGAGAGCCTGCTTTCAGCATATCAATGACTACAGCATATTCGTCATTATCATCTAAATTTAATTTCCACACATAAGTAGAATCACCTTGATAATCTTTGACGATTCGGTCCATTTTAGAGCTAGGCCTTACGCCAAATAAATCTATGCCTTTGATTTCCCCAACAATTTCTCCTTTGGCAAACGATTTAGCTGCATAGACTCCGAGTTGATTGGAACCAAGATTGGGAATAGCAGCGATAATTACTCCTTGATCATAATCGGTGGATAAATAATTAAAGTCGGGTTGGTCGCATTTATCTTTGACGTAATTACCCAGTCTTGATTGAGACTCTGCACTCTCAGGAAAAAATAACAATTGTTCTGCTAACATTTCTTCTTGGGCTTGCAGCTGAACGCCTTTGTTCAAAAATTTAATATTTTTTGGCATATTGATTCTAGGTCATTTGATTTGCGACGAATTTTAGTGAAAAAAAATAACCTGTCCAGCTATTTTCTGGATGAGTAATTATTCTTTATTGTTAGCTAAGCTCAATCAGTGCGATTCTGATTGACGTGATGGATGCATGTGTAAGCAAAAGACATGGCCTAAGACCCTGTTTTTTGCGGACACGTCTCTATGCAGGTCAATGTACGTTAATCGCATGTTTGGGAATTTTATTGGTGAGTGCCCTGCGCATGTTGGATAAATAACCGTTTTATTGGGGACAATCCATTGCATACATTTAAACCCAGGCCACGCAGAGTAACCAGGGGCATAAAAGAATTACTGAATAAGCGCTTAAAGCCTTCCATTAACAAAATCGTTTGCCATACAGCATTTTTACGCTCGCGTTGATAAGCGCCTAATGCCTTTTTAGACACCAGGGCACCATGAGCAGCATTCAAGCAATCGATCCAGGAATGTACATCAGCCAATCCTAAATTTAAACCTAATCCGGCCAAAGGATGGATTGTATGGGCTGCATCCCCCAGAAGTAACCAGCGATTTCCCACATAGTGTTTGACATGTCTCATTTGTAAAGGAAATTGATGACGTGTGCTGATGACTTCGACCTGCCCCAGCTTTCTCGCAAAAGCTTCAGTTAAGGAGGCATTAAACTCCGGTTCTGACAGATTCATTAATTGTTTAGCATGCGCGGGTTTGGTAGACCACACGATGGAGCATTGATGTGCATCCGCTAGGGGTAAAAATGCCAAAGGACCATCCGCGCGAAACACTTGATAGGCAGTGTGCTGATGCGCTTGCTCTACGGACACCGTTGCAACCAGTGCGTGTTGATCATACGACCAGCTGTTTAAGGGCACCTTGAGTTGGTGACGGACTGGAGAGTGGGCCCCATCGGCCACCATTAACAATTGCCCTTCCCAAGTCTGCTGCTTGCTGCAAATTCGAACTCCAGTTTCTTCGCAAAAAACCTCTTCCACGCGGCACTCAGGAAATAAATGAATGGAAGATTGGGTAGCAACTTGCTGCAGTAAAGCGTGTTTTAAAACGGACTCTTCAATAATATTCCCAAGGTTTGGTGCCCCCACCTGACGTGAATCAAAATCAATATGCGCTTTACTTTCAGCATCCCAAACATACATCCGACGATAGGGAGAAACGCGAGCGCTCTCCAGGTATTGCCAGGCATTTAATTGCTGCAAGAGAGCCTGTGAGGCATGATTAATCGCATAGACTCGGGTATCTGACGGTGAATTTTTGACTTTTAATGAACCCGCATCAATCACTGCTACCGTGAACCCACGTTGAGCCATAGCTAAGGCCGCAGTTAAGCCCACGATACCACCACCAATGACTAATACATTAAATTGCAGACTCATTTCATTTCCTTCATAACTATTTTTGCAGCTTTGGCAAAGCAATTTCACAGACTAAATCAGGAATCACCCCCCCAAATCCTCGTGCATATCGTGCTAAAAGATTCTTCAAGGCAGGGATATTATCCAGAGCAATCAATCCTAACCCACGCACAATTCCCAATCCAGGTAAACGGCTAGTAAACACTTGGATCAAACCATCCGTTAAATGAGTAATGGCTTTTTGGTCATGGGATCTTAATTGCACATAATGCTGGAGCATTTCTGCATTGAGTCCCCTCTCGGCGATGCATTGTGCCAGCATCGCTACATCTCTAAGTCCAAGATTGAATCCTTGTCCGGCTACAGGGTGCAAGGTGTGTGCCGCATTACCAACAAACACTACAGGCCATTTGGTTTGGCTTGGCATTAAAACTTGTTGCAAAGGAAAGGAGAATCGTTTCCCTACTTTGGCAAAACGGCCCAGACGATAACCAAATGCGCGTTGTAACTCGTGTAAAAAATCAACCTCAGATAAAGACAATAAGCGTTCTGCTTCCTTGGGAGGCACAGCCCAAACCAAAGACATGCGATTGTCTTGCATCGGTAAAAGCGCCAAAGGACCATAACTGGTAAAACGTTCGTAAGCACGATGTTGATGCGGCTTTTGCAAGCCCACGTTCGCTACAATTGCGTGTTGGCTATAGAGCTTAGTTTTGGAGGGTAAGGAACAAAAACGACGCGCTTCTGAATGGGCACCATCAGCAGCAACAATAAGACCTGCCTTGATTTTTAGTTCACCCGATTCAGTGAGAACGGTCGCCGAATGATTTTCATAATCCAAGGCCTGTAAACTCGCTGGAGCAATCAACTGGTCATGGGGCAGCAGTTGATGCAAAGCCTGATTGATGTGCTGCATTTCAGCAACATAGCCCAAAGGAGAATCCGAATCTCCTTGCAAGCGTGATGTTCCAAAGTGATGTTGATCGGAAACATGAATCATCTCTATAGCGGTTACATGCTCTTTAAGAAGATCCCAAACACCAAGCATCCTTAAAATACGTCGACTCGCGGGCGATAGTGCTAGAGAGCGTGCATCAAAATCAGGAGTTATTTTATCACTAAAAGGCTTAGCTTCTACTAATAAAGTACTATACCCTAACCCTTGCAAAGCAAGCATTAAAGTAGCACCTGTTAAGCCTCCTCCAATAATCAGTATATCAATCTCTTTATTAATCACGCATTAATGCCTCAATTTCATCTACATCCACAGGTAATGCGGCAGTTAAGACTTCATGCCCTGTTTTCGTGACTACCACATCATCCTCAATCCGTACACCAATACCCCACCAACGCTTATCCACTCCCGCACTGTTTGGGCTAATGTATAAACCTGGCTCAACCGTTAAAACCATCCCGGGTTCTAAAGCGCGCCACTCACCATTAATTTTATAAAGACCGCTATCATGAACATCCAATCCCAACCAATGTCCAGAATTATGCATGTAAAACGGTTTATATGCTTCTTGGGCAATCAACTCCTCTACATCTCCTTGTAAAATACCCAAGGCGCATAATCCCTCAGTGAGAATGCGGACCATGATTTGTTGTACCCTATTCCACAAAAGACCGGGCTTAATCGCCGCAATCCCCGCTTTTTGGGCTTTGAGCACCAATTCATAAATACTTTTTTGTTCGGGGCTGAATTTGCCATTGATGGGAAAGGTTCGGGTAATATCCGCAGCATAATTTTCAAACTCCCCTCCTGCATCAATAAGAACTAAGCTGCCACGATGCAAAGGTTTGTTGTTTTCTGTATAGTGCAAAATACATGCATTTTCACCACTGCCCACAATAGGATCATAAGCGACACTTCGGCAACCATGACGACTGAATTCATAAACAAGCTCTGCTTCAAGCTGATATTCATGCTCCAAATGCTTGCAACGACGCATGGTGTGTTGATGTGCTTGCACGGAAATGCTCGCTGCTCGACGCATTAAATCCAGCTCCGCATCGCTTTTAAATAAGCGCATTTCACCTAATATAGGCTCCAAATCACACAACTGGTCTGGAACCTTAACCCCACGTCGTACTTGACCTTTAAGGGTTTTCAATGACTGCATAATCGTTTTTTCCATCTCTGGATTTCGAGCCAGTGCGCAATAAATGGCTGACTTACCATTTAATAATTTAGGCAGCTCCTCCTCAACACGGTCTATAGGAAAAGCAGCGTGCATACCCAACTCAGAAAGCGCCCCATCTTGTCCAAGACGTTTTCCCGTCCATTGCTCTTCCGCCGGATTACGTGGGCGATTAAATAACACACACTGAGTATTTGCTCCTGCAATAACTACCAGTAACGCATCAGGCTCATTAAATCCGGTGAGATAATAAAAATTACTGTCCTGACGAAAGCGATAATGCGCATCACCGTTACGTAATACTTCGTGAGCCGCCGGGATAAGGGCAATACTGTCAGCGGGCAATTGTTGCGCTAATTTATTTCTTCTTATTTGGTATTCTTGTTGGGAAATCATTGTAACTTCCTTTTTAATGAGTTATTCCAGTATGGCCACCACGTTCTCTTTCATTCATAATTAAATCACTATGCAAACGCAGGACTGCCATCCGCGCATATTCACTGACTTCCATTAACGCACGTTCATCTTCTTCATCAACATCCAAGGTATCACAATCAAGTTCAGCAAATTCAATAAGATGCTGAAATGCATCCTGAGCCTCTTCTTCATGCAATTGGTTAAGACCGATGCCCGCTAAAGTTAGTGCCTGGGTAAACCCTTCGCACCACTCACTAAAAGCTTGTGCCCTTAACAATAAAGATTCCTCTTCATCAGGAAGCATCATTTGAAATTCAAAATCCAAACTGTTAATTTGTTGCTGGCTTATAGAAAATACAGCAAACATGGCTAAAACTGCATTACGGCTGGCTTCATCTTTTTTATTATTTAATAACGCACGTAAATAAGCTTCTCCTTGACTGTCAGCGCCAGCACACAGGTAACCACACATCATCCCATGCAATAAGCTGGCTGATATATGCAGCATTAAAACAGAAATGGATGCAGAAAATTCATCATAATCAGGTAAATGCAAGTGTTCTCTTTCTTCAGACATATTTAACTCATTCATAGAAAAAATACCCCATGATACCCGATTTAATGCAAGCGTTCATCCTACTAATTGCTGCTTGCGAGCAAAATTGTTACTATTCATAACAGCTCTCTATGGAATTGCAAAGGTCTTATTATGACGCAGATGAAATCGTGTACTGTTAAACTACTCAATAAAACATATGAAATTAAATGCCCGGAAGGTGAAGAACCCAATTTATTGCTTGCGGTGCAAAAATTAAATCATCAAATCATGATTAATAAAAAGAAATCGAAACAGTTGGACAATTTCCAAGCCTTATTGCTCGCGGCACTGGATATTAGTCATGAATTGATACTCTGTAAAAACAAACAAGCACACCAGCAACATCAGGTCACTCAATTTATTAACTCCCTTGAAAATAAAATCAATAAAATGGTGGGTGGAGAGATGATCGAACGAATTCCAGAAATGGATTAATTGATTTATTCTGGATTTGCAAAAAATGTTACCACGTCGTTTGCGGGAAAGATGGCCCACATGATTCATCTCTTGTCATGTGGGCTTTGTTGATTGATACTGTGGAAGAATAGGATAAGCACTAAGCTTTCTATTATTCCCGTAAAGGTGAGCATCCCTGTTAGGCACCATGCCCAATTGGGATTACCGCCTTCGCTGAAATGACCTGCGATTTTTTCAACAAAGCTTAATAATAGGGACAATCGATCTTGATTAAAAGGACTTAAAAATGAGACGCCAATGGTATATAGGATTTGGAGTAGCCTTATTATTTACTCTTGCCCTTTTTGCGATGTTCCATAGCATCGAATGGTTTTTCGCTTTTCTCATTCCCGTTATTGTGATTTGGATCTACGATTTGATTCAAAAAGAGCATACCATTCTGCGTAACTTTCCCGTCTTGGGACATGTGCGCTATTTTTTAGAATTTCTACGTCCAGAAATTCAACAATATTTTATTGCGACCGATGAAAGCGAACTTCCTTTTAATCGTGAAATACGATCCCTCATTTATGAGCGCGCCAAAAATACTCGTGACACAGTCCCTTTTGGTACCGAGCGCGATATTTTAAGTGTTGGCTATACATGGGCCCTACACTCTTTGGCTCCGAAACATCATTCGGAGGTTGAACCACGAATTATGGTAGGTGGCCCAGATTGTCTCCAACCTTACAGTGCCTCTCGGTTTAATATTTCCAGCATGAGCTTTGGAGCACTGTCTGGCAAAGCAATTATGGCCATGAACAAAGGAGCCCAGATTGGTGGTTTTTACCAAGCCACCGGTGAAGGAGGGTTAAGCGCTTATCATTTACAGGGTGGCGACCTGGTATTTCAATTTGGAACTGCCTATTTTGGTTGTCGTGATGCACAAGGGAATTTTGACGAAAAAGAGTTCGCCGCTGAAGCCAATCGTAACGAAGTAAAAATGATCGAAATTAAACTCTCGCAAGGAGCCAAACCCTCTCATGGAGGCATCTTGCCTGCTGCCAAGTTAACAGAGGAAATTGCAAGAGTAAGAAAAGTCCCTATGGGTCAGGATGTACTCTCTCCTATCGCTCATTCTGCGTTTACCACTCCGGTAGAGTTACTTTATTTCATAAAAAAATTACGCGATTTATCGCATGGCAAACCCATTGGCTTTAAATTATGTCTGGGCCGAAGAGATCAATTTCTTGCCATTTGTAAAGCCATGTTAAAAACCAATATCCTGCCTGATTTTATTACTGTTGATGGTGCTGAAGGAGGCACTGGGGCTGCGCCTGAGGAATACATTAATTTTATAGGCACACCGTTGGAAGCAGGGTTAGTCTTTGTGCACAATGCCTTAGTAGGGATTAATGTAAGGGATAAAATTCGTGTTATCTGTAGTGGTAAGATTGCGAACGGATTTGATATTCTGACTAATATCGCATTGGGTGCTGATATGTGTAATTCTGCACGCGCAATGATGATGGCTACCGGTTGCTTACAAACAAAACAATGTAATGCGAATACTTGCCCCACAGGAGTAGCCACGCAAAATAAACGCTTGCAATATGGCCTTGTTGTCGATCAGAAAAAACATCATGTAGCCAACTTTCATAAAAACACCATGAAAAGCTTTTTAGAAATGGTTGGCGCGCTCGGTTTAGATAATCCCAGCGATTTAAAACCCATCCACATCATGAGGCGGGTCAGCGTGCAAGAAGTTAAAACATTTAATGAAATATACGATTATCTTACACCAGGACAACTATTAGGCTCCGATATTCCCCAGAGTTATAAATCTCATTGGGAAATGGCCGATCCGGATAAATTTTAAGTTTAAAAGCCATAACATGGCTTGTCTAGCGCATGCAACCAGGATACTGTCAACGAGTACTCCTGGCCGCAAGCAATCCCATCTTCTACAGCCATCGGTATAAATGACTTGAAGATAATGAGATTTTCAGACTAAGACCATCCAAGCAATGCGTCACTTCCATTTAATATTGCATCCCAAACTTGGCTTTTGTTCTGGACTCACTGGTTTACCGGCAAGGAGACTATCCAGGGCATTTTGTAAATGCGAGCCAGTTACCGGTTTGTTATTTCCCGGTGTTGATTCATCCAAACAGCCGCGATAGACACAAAGCATGTCTTTATCAAAAATATAAAAATCAGGGGTACACGCTGCCTTATAGGCTTTGGCCACTTCTTGTGATTCATCATACAAATAAGGGAAAGAATAATGAAAGTTTTCCGCTTCCACTCGCATTTGTTCTGGGCCATCAGCAGGATATTTTTCGGCATCGTTAGAACTGATTGCAACAAATTGAATCCCTTTTTTCTGATAAGTTTCGGCTAATTCAACTATTTTTGTCTGAATATGTTTCACATAAGGACAATGATTACACAAAAACATAATCACTGTTGCAATGGGTGATTTAATCTGTCCAAGGGAAACCAATTGATCATTGCGTGTATCTACTAAAGTAAAATCAGGCGCCTTACTTCCTAATGGAAGCATGTTTGAAGCAGTTGCTACCATAATTACCCCTTATTAACTCAAAATAGTCGCTAGAACACTAGCGTATTCGTCTCGAATCCTCGTTGCAGGAGAACATCGACAAATGGATTGAGTGAACATCAATTGAAGTGTCGCGTGCTCTTCAATTTGAACAAAATTTTAAAAAAGAATTGCGGGTGCATGGTAAACGAAAAATCCAGGGTAATCAAATGGCTCATTCTGAACTGCTGAGTGATGGCTTAATCCATAGAAATCAATTTCCTAAGACTGATATTTTACCATAGTTCATTTTATTTACTTACTAGGCAGTTTAAAGGCAAACAAGCTCTATTTTATCTATACTTTGGATACAGGTCGCTTCACAAATTAAGGTGTTAAAAATGGCTTATGACGCATTAGATTTGCCCCGAGACAAAATGGAAGAACTTCTTCGAGAATTTGATCGATTAATGGAGGAACTGGAACATTCTTTTGATAGCCTCTCTCAAGAAGATAAATCCGTTTTGGATGGTCTAGAGGATGATCTGGCTGAATTAAGCGAACTTCAAGAGGGCAAGAATGACACGCCACCACTTGCAGTGGAAAAGCTCTTTGAGTTAGATCTTCATACCGCCCTACGCACCGTTATTGCTGAATTCCGACCCACAAAAATTGGTGATTTACAGATGCAATGTCAAAAGTTGATCGATCACCACGGTTTTGCGACCTTCCAAGAAAGCTTTGATGCGTTGTTGATTGAGGCTGAATCGTTAAAAAGCCAGGAATTGAGAGCCATGAAGCATATTAATCGCTACATGATGAACAAAATGGCAGATACCTTTGCCGCTATCGCCGCAGAAGGCTCAAAAGACTACGCTAAAAGCGTTATCAATGTACTTAACTTAAATCAGTATTTTCGGGAAGAAGGCCTTGAGGCTGCGAAAACTGGCAGTAAAAAAGCCCAGGAAATGGCCATCAAAAGGGTTGAGTCGGAAGCGGCTCAAGCACGAGAGGAAATAAGAGGGGAACTGAAAGAGAACATAGAGGCAATAAAAAAACAAGGGTCGCCAGAAGAGGCCCAGAAAGACTTGATTGAAAAAGCCAATGAGGAAGCCACCCAGAAATTGGCTGCGATTAATCAGGAAACCGCAAAGAAGATCACCGTAATTAAAGAACAAAAGGACTGCCTTTACCTCGTTAAGGAACTAGCCATCAATCTCTCTAAGGCTAAAGCAGCTCAAGAGATAGAGCAGATAAAAAAACAAACGCCTGTAGATGAACAAGAGCAGATGATTGAGCAAGTCAACCAGGCGACCGAAAAGGAGATTGCCGCGATTAATGCCCAAGAGGACCGTCTTCAATTGGCCAAGGAGATGGCTATCAAAGTCGCTCAGACTGAAGCATTCACAAAAATAAGGGAGATAAAACAAAAGGCTATCTCTGAGGCAGAACAAAATCAACTCACGGAACAAGTGAACAAGGAAACCTCCGTAGAAATCAATGCAATTCAACAGATGGAAGAAATACCACCCAATTATTACGTCCTAGCTGAACGTCGTATTTTTGAAGAACAGGTATTTCAGGCCGCAGAGAAAGACGGATACCAAAAGGCGAAAAAACTGACCATCAAAGCCATTGAATCGGAGCGAGACAACAAAATAGAGCAACTTAAACATCAAGAGCTTCCTGAAAATGAACCATTGATTGAGCAAGTCAGAAAAGAAGCCGCGGAACAAATCAGTGCAATCGAACAGATGAAAACCATGCCACTGGATTATTATATCGAAGCAGCACGGCGAAAGATGCTCGTAGACGATACACGTAAAAAAACTCTTTTTCAGCGCTATGATAAAATAGCTGATTTCGTACTCAAAGACATCCTGTCAAGAGAATCAATCGATGAACGAACCCTGGCAATGGAGCGTTATCTGTTAATCACTGAAAAACTGATGGCGCAAAAACATTATGATGCCGCACTCCCCATTTTTGGAGCATTACAACAAACGCCGATCTTTCGTTTGGCCAAAACAAAAGAGGGATTATCAACTCATGCGCAGCAGGTTTTAGAAAAACTCGGTGAATTGCAGAACGATGCAAAGAATTTTGCTGCGATTAGAGGGCGTTGTGAGCGTGAAAATACTTACGTTCCTTTGAATTTCACAGTGACTGATATTACCTTTTCTACAGATGATGTGAATCCATTTATTTTAGATAGCAAAGGAAAAATCGTAAGGGGCTGTGATAAATTACCCGGCATGGAAAGAATAATTTCAAACTGTGTTAAAGCTGCGGCAACCAAAGCCGCTGAACCTGACAGCACCCTATCCCTAGAGATGGAAGCACACCGCGAGGAATTAGCCACAAAAACAAAAAGAGAGATAGAAACAGCTCAAGATAAAGCGTCACAGAAGTGTGAGACTCGAGGTGCACTTCCTGAAGCCAGCGCCTTATTTTCTAAATCCAAGTTAAAAAAATTAATTCACTTAGGGATAGTAGTGCCTCCCAAGAGAAGTGAACAAACACGGAAAATAGAGGAAGCCTTTCACGACTTAAAAAATCGGATACTAAGCAAGTTAGATCATCTAAAAAATGCAGTAGCCCGCTATGAAGACAAAGCCGAACGTAAACTCTCTTCTATTGTAGAAAAAATGCAACATGCAGTTACCCCTCTTTTTGAACGAATACACACCTCATTAAAAGAGTCCATTCAAAACAGCAGTCAGAGATTTCGTGAGTTAATGCAGGCCTCTAAAAATAAAAAGGAAAATGAAGATCAGGAAGGTGAACGCCCCCATAATTTTTAAGTCTGCACCAGGCCATTCTTGACTTTCATCGAGATGGCCATGGTATAATCAGCTTAACCCGATAGCGAGAGATTTTAGAACCAATGCTAACAGCATGGGAAGCATCCTGAAATCGGCGTTGTGCAAGCCCACCATGAAGTGGGAAGCCTGAACCGATTCATTCGCTACCCACTTGAACCTCAGGGTTCATAATCCATGTCTGTCGGGCTCCTTTCTTTCGAGATGCAACCCTCTGAGCAAATGCAAAATGTTCGTCACCCGAGGTACTAATCTTGGTAAATAGTCGTGTTGGGTATCGAGTGACTGATGGCGTTACTTCATCAATTGCTCTTTCAATAAAAGATACTCATCTCTAATCTTGGCTGCTGCTTCAAACTCCATGTTTTTGGCATGCAAATACATTTGTTTTTCCAAGGTATTGATGTGTTTCACTAATTCTTGAGTTGACCAGTGCAAATATTCTGGGCTCGGTTCTGCAACAGCGGTGGTGCGTTTTCCTTGATAAGCGCCCTCCATAATGTCTGTTATGGATTTACTAATCCCTTTGGGGGTAATGCCATGCGCTTCATTATATGCCTTTTGCTTTTCGCGTCTTCTGTTGGTTTCATCAAGCGCTCTTTGCATGGAGCCTGTGATTTTATCAGCATAAAGAATGGCACGTCCCTTCACGTTACGCGCAGCTCGCCCTATGGTCTGAATCAGAGAGCGATCAGAGCGTAAAAAACCTTCTTTATCAGCATCAAGAATTGCAACCAAGGCGACTTCGGGCATATCCAACCCTTCACGTAATAAATTGATCCCTACCAAAACATCAAATACACCTAAGCGCAAATCACGAATGATCTCCACTCGCTCCACCGTATCGATATCTGAATGCAAATAACGTACTTTAACGCCATGCTCATTCAAATAATCGGTTAAATCCTCCGCCATGCGTTTCGTTAAAGTGGTCACTAAAACGCGTCCATTTTGTTGGATCACTTGACGAATTTCTGACATTAAATCATCAACTTGAGTGCGCACCGGCCGAATTTCGACTTCAGGATCGATAAGCCCCGTGGGACGCACTACTTGTTCTGCAACATTATCCGAATGTTCTTGTTCGTAAGAGCCTGGAGTAGCTGAAATATAAATCGTTTGTGGTGAGCGTGCTTCAAACTCTTCAAAACGTAACGGTCGATTATCCAGGGCCGAAGGAAGTCTAAAACCATACTGTACCAATGTCTCTTTGCGAGAACGATCACCTCGGTACATACCCCCGATTTGGGGTACAGTAACGTGGGACTCATCGATAATCAGCAGGGCTTCTTTAGGCAAATAATCAAATAAAGTGGGCGGTGGTTCACCCGCCTCACGCCCTGATAAATAGCGGGAATAATTTTCAATACCCGAGCAATACCCCAATTCCAGCATCATTTCCAGATCAAAAAAAGTGCGCTGTTCCAAACGTTGGGCTTCAACGAGTTTATTTTGCTCTTTAAATTCAGCGAGACGCTCTTGTAACTCTTCTTTGACCGAATCTACAGTTTGCAAAATACGATCACGAGGAGTCACATAATGGGTTTTAGGGAAAATAGTAATCCGGGGGAAGCGTTGCAAAATTTCACCAGTAAGCGGGTCAAACTGAGCAATGTTTTCAACCTCATCATCAAATAATTCGATGCGTACCGCATCGCGTTCTGAATCGGCTGGAAAAATATCAATAATATCCCCATGCACGCGAAACTGACCACGTTCTAGGGACAAGTTGCTGCGAGTGTACTGCATTTCAGCAAGTCGTCTTAGAATTTTACGCTGATCGGATTGTTCTCCACGGGAAAGATGTAATACCATACGCAAGTAGGAATCAGGATCACCCAAACCATAAATTGCAGATACGGTTGCGACGATGATCGCATCTTTACGTTCAATTAAGGCTTTGGTTGCAGACAAACGCATCTGTTCTATGTGCTCATTGATGGATGAATCTTTTTCAATAAAGGTATCTGACGCGGGTACATAAGCTTCTGGCTGATAATAATCATAGTAGGAAACAAAATATTCGACCGCGTTGTCGGGGAAATATGCTTTAAATTCGCCATAAAGCTGAGCCGCAAGCGTTTTGTTGGGAGCCATAATCAGGGCAGGCCGGCGCATGGTTTGAATAACATGTGCTATAGTAAAGGTCTTGCCCGAGCCAGTAACCCCCAAAAGGGTTTGTTTGGATAAACCAGATTCCAAGCCTTCAATTAATGAGGCTATGGCGGTCGGCTGGTCACCAGCGGGCTTATAATCAGCATATAGTTTAAATAAATCTTTCATATCTTATTAGTATATCGCACAGGAGCAACAAATGGATATCGCATTAGCAAAACGCGTGCAAAAAGTTAAGCCTTCACCTACTTTGGCCGTAGCAGCAAAGGCCACCCAAATGCGTGCTCAAGGGCATGATGTTATTAATTTAGGTACCGGTGAACCCGATTTTGACACACCCGATTACATTAAAGAAGCCGCTATTGCTGCGATTAAGCAAGGGTACACCAAGTATACTGCAGTTGACGGGATACCTGAACTCAAAGAAGCAGTTAAAAATAAATTTAAAAAAGATAATGGCCTTGATTATCAGCTCAATCAAATTTTAGTTTCCGTTGGCGGCAAACAAAGCTGTTACAATCTGTGCCAAGCGCTACTTAATCCTGGTGATGAAGTCATTATCCCAGCGCCATACTGGGTCTCTTATCCTGACATGGTGTTATTGGCGGAAGCAACCCCTGTGATTATTACTACAACCCCGGCACAACGTTACAAAATCAATGCGCAGCAACTCGATAAAGCCATCACTCCCAAAACAAGGCTAATCTTCTTAAATAGCCCATCCAATCCATCCGGAGTAGCCTACACATTGGATGAATTGAAGGCTTTAGCCGAGGTCTTACAAAAACATCCGCAAATTATTATTGCGACCGACGACATGTACGAACATATTCTTTGGAGCCAACCTTTTGCGAACATTCTTAACGCCTGCCCCGAATTATATGACCGGACTATCGTCTTAAATGGTGTATCCAAAGCGTATGCCATGACCGGATGGCGCATCGGTTATGCAGCAGGCCCGCTGCCATTAATGAATGCGATGAAAACCATCCAGTCCCAATCAACCTCAAATCCTTGCTCTATAGCCCAAAGAGCCGCTGTAGCCGCCCTATCAGGCAGCAATGAAAGTGTCGTCGAAATGGTTAAAGCCTTTCGCCAAAGACATGATTTTGTCGCGTCCAGATTGCAAGAAATACCTGGAATAGATGTGATTCCAGCGGATGGTACTTTTTATATTTTCCCAAGCGTACAAGCCATCATAAAACAACGTGGTTATAAGAATGATCTGGAGTTCTCTGAAGAATTACTTGCTAAGGAAGGCGTGGCGTTAGTACCCGGTTCTGCTTTTGGCAATGAAGGCTGCATCCGTTTATCCTTTGCAACCAGCATGGAAATCCTGCAAGACGCCCTTAACCGTTTACAACGTTTTTGCAGCTAGATAAACGCTTTCTCCCCAAGGGGGAGAAGGTGCCCGTTAGGGCAGATGAAGGGATTCAAGTGCAACATGATTCCCTCACTCCTACCCCTCTGCCAAAAATAGGAGGGGGACTTTTACTCAAAGGAAAATCTAGAATGTATTCCTGCCACTCAAAAAAGCGGCAAATAAAGCAAATTTTAAAAAATTATTTATTAAATCTACTTGACCCTCAATCAGAATCGTTTTAAGATTCCGACCCTATTCCCCGGTAGCTCAGTCGGTAGAGCGGATGACTGTTAATCATTAGGTCACAGGTTCAAGTCCTGTCCGGGGAGCCAATTCCAGTCTGGGTTTTGGCAAAATTCAAGGCCTGACCCGACAGGTGTGCAAGTGTGTGTCCTACTCATTATTTAAAATGATTTTCGCAAAACACCTTCTAACGGTACAACACTAGAGGCATCCCGGATTAGAATTTGCTCTTGCTTTTCAATCTTTTCCGCAGATTTAATCACATTCTTTATACTTTCTTCCAATACTTTGAAGTAGGCACCAATACCGGGATTCGCTTTGAGCACATCGAGAATATTATTTGCCGCCTTCTTCTTTTCCGCTAAAGAGGCATTAACAAGAAGTAAGGCGTCCAGATCCTTTCTTAATGGTTCAATCAGCTTTCTCTCTGCTTCACTAGTCATTCCAGCAAGCCATAACCGTTTACCCTGTAAATTTTTATCCATTTTTTTCTGCTCACTGGCGATAATCTCGTTTGGAGAACCCATCTTGTGGGTCACACTAAGATTGGTGGCGGCTGCACTAAAGTCCTGGAACATTGCATTGATGGTGTCTAACTCTTGCTTCTGATTAGCTGTAGGATTAGTTTCATATAGGTTTTTAAGTATTTTTATTGTCTTTTCCAAAAATTCGTTTTGCTTGGCAATGTCGTCGAGCGGATGCTTTTCTGATTCCTCTATAGCGCTCATTAACTCCTTCATTAATTTTTTTTGTTGTTGTGTATACTCTCTTGAATATAAATACTGGGAGGATACGCCAAAAGAATTAAAATTATCGCTATTAATTTGATTTTTCATGGAAGAATTAAAAAATCCATAAAGCGGTTCATTGATTTCTTTATCAACAAAGTTTTTTAAGTAGTTTCTAAGGTCATGAAGGCGAGTGGATTGATAGAGTTGTGTGTTTTGAGAGTGAATGCACATGACTTGAATATGATAAATACCCTGTGTTTCAATTATCTCGATAGGAATCATGGCCACGTCATCAGGTATTCTTGACATAAACTCAGCTTCGTTCGGAAGAGCGGATACATTGGCCACCGCATAATAATCAGCAAGTTGTTCGGGATTACAGACATGCAAAACAACTCCTCCATTACCAGCAAAACCCTTGGCTATATCTATGTTAGAAGTCATGCTTACATTCTTTTTTGCGATAATATCTACAATATTAATTTCAACCAGTTGCTCAGGGGCTAAGGAAGCAAGTTGTCCCTTTTTTTGTAAATCCTGCACACGTGCAAATTTTTGTTGAAATATAGGGCTCCCAAAGCTTTGACCGCGGTACAACAAATCTGGCGTTTTATGGACTTCAAATTCCCTTTTCATAAGACCTGCCTTATGAATGGCAATATTAAGTAAAAAAGCCATTTTTCTTTCTTCGTCGGAAGTGCTCGATGGATCATTATAGGCCCCGACAATAGCGTTCAATTTCTTATAGAAGGGAGACTCCTTGGAATACATCCTAAGCAGTACATCCTCAAAATTTGGCTCTTTTCCATTTTTAGTTAATTCTGTTTTGCATTGATTGTATAAATCAGATAAAGCAATGGTTTCTCCATTGGCTGTCATTTCAAAATCCGAATTTTTTAAAATTTTTTCAATGCCAATGAGAAAATTTTCATCCAGTTGTTTCGCGATAACTGTTAGATGGCCTCTTTTAGTCATATTTTCAATTGAGTCCATTGGAATTTCAGCTAAAAGGGATCTTTGATGTGGGGGTTGACTGAGTACAAGAACTAGTTTTTCAATGGCTTGCTTTACAGCAATTTCCTCTTCAGCAAACTGTTGGGGAGACAAAGTATATTGAGCTGCAATTAATCCTTCTATATCTTTACGTAACTTATCTCTTGCTTCTTCTCGACGTAATTTATCTTCTACCTCTGTCTGGATTTTATCTTTTATCGCTTTGAATTTTTTATTTATATCAGGATTTTTATCTTTGGATGAGGGCATCATATAACTCCAACAGCACAGGCAAATTAATCACCTACCCAATTGTATAAAATTATAACACAAAGCACTTGTTTAGATCAATTAATTGATCATTGAGCACAAATAGCTATCAATCAGACAAAATTTAACGCGATGAATCATCCGAAAAAAATGCAAAGTTTATTTATCCAAATTCAATTTTTAATGAAACAGGTTCATCAATGTATTTATTTACAATCTACAAACAATTCGCTCATTATTGTTTCTGCATTGAGGAGTGAAGTGAATTGATGGGATCAGCGGGTATTGATGGGGTCAGCGGGTATTGATGGGGTCAGGCCCTGACCCCACAGGTGAGTGTTTCCTTTAAACCAAGTTAGCTATCAACCTCCTTAGCATGAACCGATTGTGAGAAAATATCGGCTAAAAATTTGAGATTAGTGAATGATGGAATCTAAAATACCATCAGAATGACTCATATGAATACAACATGATTTGAACATGATTATCCGTTCTGGTATGATGCGCTTTATTTTTCAAAAAAGTGAACAATGCGCGTTATTACGGTGCTTGATAGTTATCCCCCTGATTTAAATGGGGGCGCATATTTCACACATCGTCTCGCCCTGCAGCTACAGCAACGGGGCCATGAGGTCCTGGTGATTTGCCCATCGCGAAGTGTGCGACAAGGATATACAACCTATCAGGGAGTTCATTTATATCGCGTACGTTCCTGGCCTGTGTGGATCTATCGACAATTTCGCGTGTGTTGGCCCGTGTTCATTCGCAAAGGAATTGAACAGGCGATACGGACCTTTCAGCCGGATGTTATTCACCTGCAGGGAAGATTTTTTTTAGGTGGCATCTGTTTTCGTCTTGGAAAAAAGCTGCAGCTCCCGATGGTAGCCACGAATCACTTTATGCCTGAAAATTTTTTCCACTATACCCATTTGCCCTCATCCCTGAAACCTTGGTTTGCACGCCGATGCTGGCGCCCCATTTTAGAGATGCTGCGGCAGGTTGATGCAGTAACAACGCCAACAAAAACCGCTGCAGCGTTACTGGAAACGCTGGATAACCGATTCCCTGTGCATGCTATTTCATGCGGTGTCAATCTTAATGTATTTCGTCCCCATCAAGAAGCAGGCCCGTTACGTCATCGCTTTTGCCTACCCAACAAACCTATTTTATTATACTGTGGTCGTTTGGATCAGGAAAAAAATTTACCCATGGTGATAACCGCATTTGCCAAGGCACGAAACCGCGTGGATGCTCATTTTGTATTAACAGGAACCGGGGCTTACGAGTCGTACTTAAAGCAACACGTCGCACAATTAGGTTTGACGC